>LJHE01000035.1 GCA_001983555.1 Candidatus Epulonipiscioides gigas | reverse complement strand
ATTGGCTGTTAATCTAATTTTTAAAATTTTCCGCCTTTAGGCTTATTTGCTATGCTTATTTTTTATTTTGACATTTAATTTTTCATTTCTTGCAAATTTATAAAATTATATCTTGACATTTAATTTTATTTTTCATTTTAACTTAACAGCTCCAGCGTCAATTTTTATTTCTAATATATAATTTATTATTTCTCTACTTGTTTCATAACAACATATTTTCTATAGCTTACAAAATATATCTCCTAAGTAACGAGAATTTTATTTTATTACTAGGTTTAGCCTTTATATGCTTGAGCTAAAATATCATCTATATTTAAACATATGTTATGAAATTCAAGTTCATATCCTAATTGCGTAATATAAGGTTGCTCAAGATAAATATTTTCTAAAATTTCTTTTTTACTAAAAACTTGTTTAGCTGTATTATCTAATATAACATTTCCTTTTGAAAATATAATAACTCTTTCAAAGCATTCTGCTACAAAATCCATATCATGTAAGATAGAAATTACTATTTTACCCTGCTCGGATAAAAAATTTATTATATTTTTTATTAGCTTTTTACCTTCATAATCTTGAGCAATAGTTGGTTCATCGAAAATTATAACTTTGGGGTTCATAGCAATAATTGATGCAATAGATATGAGCTTTCTATCAGACAAACTTAAATCATATGGATTTATTTTAGATGTATTTTCTAACTTTATCATTTTTAAGGCATTCTCTGCGCTACTTTGAGCTTCTTTTTTATCCATTCCAATTTGTAATGGTCCAAACATAATTTCATCTATTACAGTATTTTTAAAAATCTGGTCATTAGGATTTTGAAATATTAATCCAATATCTTTTGCCAGAGTTGCCACAGATATATGAACAATATTTTGCCCATTAAATATGATATCTCCTTTAGATGGTCGTAATAATCCTTTTAAGAGCTTAACAAATGTAGTCTTTCCAGCTCCATTTTGACCAATTATTGCTGTTGGAGTTGTGTTTAGCTCAAGTGTAATTCCTTTTAATATTTCTTCGTCTTTTGTATAACCAAAATGCAGATTATTAACATTTAATTTGTTCATCATATCTCACCTTCGTTTCTTCTAATGTAACAGGAAAATCCCCCATAGTTTTTAAATTTAATTTTTTACAGACTTTTGTATATACAGGGATACTTTTAAGATTATCTAAGTTAAATATTTTTTGTGGAATATCAAAATTAAGTAATTTACCACTATCTAATAACATAATTCTATCACAATATTGTGCTAATTTTTCCATTTTATGAGATACCATAATAATAGTAATTCCTTGCTCACTAAGAGCTTTTACTACATTAAACACATCTTTGCTCCCTTGTGGATCTAATTGAGATGTTGGTTCATCTAATATAATAATTTCTGGTTGCATGGCAATAATACTAGCTATTGCCATTCTTTGCATTTGCCCTCCAGATAAATCAAATGGAGCTCTATCTTTATATTGAGCTATATCCAATAACTCTAAGCTTCTGTCAATTCTTTTTCTCATTTCAGCTCTTGGTACTCCAAAATTTTCAAGACCAAATGCAATTTCTTCGTAAACAGTATCTTTTGCTCCTGTAACTTGATTAAATGGATTTTGAAATACTAATCCTATTTTTTGACATAAGTCACTAATAGAAACTTCTGTTACTTTTGTCTCACACACAACTACTTCACCAGCATATAGTCCTTTATAAAAATTTGGAACAATTCCAAGCAAAGCTTGACAAAACGTACTTTTACCAGCTCCATTTTTTCCAATTACTCCAATAAATTCTCCTTTATTTATTTCCAGATTTATATCTGTTAGAGCATTTACTTTTGTATTTGGATATCTATATTTTAAACCTTTGATTGTTATAATAGCCATAGAACACCTCTCAATATTATTGAAATTATAATAAGTACAATTAGAAGTATAAAAACCCATTTATTAGCTCGATTAGGAATAAATTCATTTAAAAATGTTTTCTTAGATGTAGAATTAAATCCTCTGACTTCAAGAGCAATACTTCTTTCTTTCACATCCATAAAAGAGCTCATAATTACAGGTGAAATAAGAGGTATAAATGCTTTTATTCTAACAAATAAGTTCCCCTCTGTTTCCATTCCTCTGCTCCATTGAGCATCAGTTATAATAGATAATTTTTGAGTTATTTGTGGTACTAACAAAAACAGTGAAACAAATATATATCCAAGTCTTGGAGATAATCCTTTGGCAACTAATGCATCAGCTATATAGGAGGGTTTTGTAGTTAAGATTAGTATACTTATACTAAATATGAGATTTAATATGTTTAATGTAATTTCAAAAGCAGATAATAATCCTTCTTTATAGAAAACTACTGCTCCTATGGTTAGAATAGGTGTAATATTATTGGGGTTAAATAATCCTTGTACAATAGCAATTGTGAGAAGTAAAAATCCTGATATAAATATCATTGGATAAGTTTTTTTAAATGTCTTAGAAGTAATTAAAAGTATTATACTAATAACTATGAAGTCAATTTTTAAAAGATTATAGTCGAGTATTATAGGTATTAAAATTGCTGTTAATATGTACAATGCCTTTGTTGCTGGGCTAAGACCATTTAAAAATGAATTTTTATTTTCATATAAACTAATGCTCTGCATAATTTTTAAAATTCCTTTCTCGAAAATATAAGGATACAGTAATCTGTATCCCTATTTTTAAAAATCTTCTACGTCTGCCAAAATTTCAGCAGGTCTATAAATGGCTTTTAAATTTTGTGGCAAACTTTTAAATAAGCCAACCGTAATTAGAGCAACTAAAATTTTATCTGGAATATCTACAAGTATTTCATCTACAAAAGATGCAAGCCAAACAGGAGCTCCATTTGCGATACAAATTGTAAAAGCAGCATCACCCCAAATATTGCCAGTCATCCCGTCCCAAAAAATAATATTTAGAGGTGTAGATATTATAACAGCAACAGCTCCTGCAACAATTCCTGTTAAAACTCCTCCTTTAATAGTATTCATCTTCCCTTTATATGCCATATATCCAACTGCAATACCTATACCCGTCTGTGTCAGAGCATATACTGTTGAAATTGGGTCAAGTGTAATTCCGTAAAGAATGTTATTTAATGCTCCAGATAAACCACCAACAACTGGCCCACCAAGGCATGCAGCTAAACATGTTCCAATACAATCAAGCCATAAAGGCAGTTTTAAAAATCCTGCTATCATTTTTCCTATGTAATTAATACCCACTGCTACTGGAATTAATACCCATGAAGCAGTACTTAATTTTAAAGACCACATGACATTTCCTCCTACACATAATTTCTTAATATACACATATTAACATTATTAACATAATTTGTCAACAAAATGAGCTACAAGCTAAACTTGAAGTTTATTTACTATATAATCAAATCTTTTTGTATATTAGTAAAAAAAAAAAAAATATGTTAATAATGTAAAAATTATAGCATATAATATTATAGGACAATATATTATGTCAAGTCCTAAAGACACAGAACTATTAGATGTATTTAAATTAGAAAGGAAAAATATACTATGGATATCGAAATTAAAAATTTAACAAAAACTTATAGACAAAATAAGGTGATTGCTCTCAATAATATTAGTTTAAAAATCTCAACTGGAATTGTAGGAATGCTTGGAGATAATGGAGCTGGAAAAAGTACATTGATTAAAATTTTAGTTACGTTGCTCTCAAAAACAAAAGGTGAAATTAAAATTGATAATTTTACACTTCCTAAAGATGTTGAAAGCATAAGAAATATTTTGGGGTATTTACCTCAAGACTTTGATATGTTTGGTACTCTTACAGTTTATGAAGCTATGTATTATGTTTGCTCATTAAAAGATGTTCCTATAAATAATCGAGCTCAGGAAATAGAACATCTACTTCAAAAAGTAAATTTAATCGACAAGAAAGATTTTAAAGTAAATCAACTTTCAGGTGGTATGAAACAGAGACTAGGTATTGCAACAAGTTTTATAGGAGACCCTAAATTAATTATATTAGATGAACCAACCGTTGGACTAGACCCGATAGAAAGACTTAATTTTAGAAATTTAGTAAGTGATTTTTCTAAAGATAGATTAATTATTCTTTCATCGCATATAATCAGTGATATAAGTATGTTATGTGATGATATAATAATTATGAAAAAAGGTAATTTACTTTATTGTGGTAAGACGTATGACTTAGTTGAAAGTTTAAGTGGGAAAATATTTATCGCTCCTATACAATCTGAAGATACTATTGATACTAAATTTTTCAAGAATATCATATCAATTTCTCGTACTGAAATTAGATATTTTACGGATAATAATATACTGCTCCCAAATAGTACAAGCTCAACTCCTAATTTAGAAGATGCATATTTTTATGTTAGTTCTAAAGGAGGTTATTACGATGATTTCTAAAATAGTCAATATTTCAAATCATGAAAATTATTTTGGAAAAAGAGCTTGGATTAATGCATTTTTAATTATACTGGGCTTATTGACAGCACAATTATTTCAGCAACAGATAGACTATTTAGTAATGATTTATTCACTTATAATGATGTGGATAAGTATTAGTGCTGCTCAAATATTTAGTTTACATTATAACAATAAATTGCAGTTTTTATGGGATATAAGCAAAATTAATGTTATAAAACGGTTAAGTATCTTATTTAAAGCAACAATAATCGAAAATATTTTATTCTTAGTATTTATATTCATATATTTGACTATATCATTACAGGGAAATATATTTGTTACTCTAGTAACTAGTTTGCTCCATTTTATATTTGCTATTATAATAGGAGCATTTTTAGGTGTCTTTTTTCCAAATAAACTCATTAATATACTCATATGTTTTACAATTTATATGATATATATGTTTAATGGTTTTGACTGGACAACTGTAGAAATATTTTCTATAGCTACTCCTATAGCTCAATTATATAACATGAATATATTTAATATAAGTAATTTTTTAGGTTTATTAGCAATAATTATATTTTTAGGTAACTTAATATATACTAAATCCATTGTACAGACTAGTTTTTTTGAAGCAAAAAAATTAGGATTTCTTGCTGTTACTATAATATTATTAAGTTTAGCTCCATTTTATCAATATTACAACAATCAACTTAATTTTAATGCAGAATATTCTACCTTTGAATTTGATGAAATAAATGTTTCTTTTAGAGCAACAGAAAAAGAAGATGCCAATAGAATAGCTCAAATGTTTAATACAATTTATAAGGAATTTTTCAATAATGGAACCACAGATACCATAATAACTGACATAGTAATCAATCAATATGAAGCTCCTATATATTTTGGTTCAACAACGCCTCGCATTCCAGTTACAATTGAGGATAATATAATGTATATCAATATTTGGTCAAATGCCATGATTAATACTCAAAATGTAAATTTACAAAGCGATATATTATTAAGAGTAGGTAACAGTATTTGTTTTAATGAAAATCTTGAATTTACAAAAGATTTGTATGGCTTGATATATTCAACTATTTATTCTGCTATAAAAAATGATGATTCTTATTCTGATGAGTTAAAAAATGAATTTAAGAAAGTATCACTAATTTTAGGAGGAGCACACAATGAATAAATATATCAAATATCATATAATGAGTTGTTTACGAAAAAAATTATATTGGCTATATTGTTTTGTTCTATATTTTGTACTTTTAGTTATACACATTAAGTTACTTTCAGACCATAATAATAGTATTTTTGCTTTTTCTTCTTTTGAGTATACAATAAGAATGCGTTCGCAACAACTATATATATGTTTTGGCTTAATATTTTGTATTCTTATGATAATTAATGAAAAACATCTTAAAATTTATAAATCTCATTTTAAAATATATATTGAAAATACACGCACTTATTATATATCTCTATGTTTATCAACAGTTTTGTTAAATATAATACCTTTTATAATAGGTCAAACTCTATTTTTTTATATAAATAAGCATATGACAGATTTTTATTCTTATGAACTTTTTCTAACCAATATGACAGTTGTTATAACAGAAATTATTACGCTCACGCTAATATTTATAGGTTTATTTTTAACTGTACAGAAAACTGCAATTCTAGTATTTATTTATGCTTTATTTGTTTCTATAACTCCTGTAACTAATTGGATTTATGTATCAATTCCATTAATTGCATCTATATATGACTGTACTTTTACTCCTGAGCTATTAATCAGTAGATTTATATTAATGGCTATTGGCATATTGATTTTTAATGTAGCTCTGAAAAAGTTTGATTTGCAGGAATAATAAAATTAGTATAACTATCTTATCTAATAAAATAGAAATTTGATTATTAAAAAGTTGCGAGGTATAAGAGCTACTAATTCTCTTATACCTTAATTTTTTACCTATTAATTCAGTTTATTTTTTTTGAAAACATAACTACAAGTTAATGCAGTGAGCGGAGATACAATCACCAGTCCAATACACCCAACAAATGTTTGCAAAATTTCTGCTGAGATAAATTTTGTATTAAGTATACTAATTATTGGTGTTCCTTGTGCCATATATACCATCATAATTGCAATGAAGCTTCCCATATATGCGAGCAGCAAAGTTGTTGTTTGTGTACCAATGATTGCCTTACCAATAGTTAATCCAGATTTTAATATTTCTATACGAGTTATATCAGGCTTTTTAGCAACAAGCTCATCTATAGAAGCAGAAATATCTATAGCCAAATCTATAATTGCTCCAGAGCATGATAAATATATACCCGCTTGATATATTTCAGTTAAATTTAGATCTGCATAACCTACATATAATAACGATTCTGACCATTCCATAACTGTTCCGCTCACTTTAAACCATGTTCCAAACAAAAGAGCAAGCCCACAAGTCATAAGGGATGATAATACTGCTCCGATAATTGCACAATATGCTTTTTTTGTAAAACTACCTACCAAAATTAATGTTACAACAGAAATACTAACTCCAATAATAAGAGCAGTCCAAATTGGTGGATAACCTTTCAAGAGCATAGGAATAAATAATTTAAAAATACAAACTAAGGTAAATATAAATGAAATAATGGTTCTAAGACCTGTTGTGCCAGATACTAAAACTAGTAAAACCACAAATAATCCAACTAGTAATATTTCTACATTAATTCTATAGTAGTCAACCAAATTTGCAAATACAAAATTGTTGTCTAAATCTTTTTCTATTAAAGCAAGAGCTTTATCTCCTGCTACAAAAATTTTATCTTGTGATAAACTTCCACTCATATAATTTGTAGCCTCTTTGAGCTCTCCTTTAAATTGTCCTGAAAGTATTTCTACTGTACATTTTTGACTACCTTGTCTAACTACTCCAAAATTATGTAATGTAGAATTATCTACTTCTAAAATTTTAACTTTAGCATGTTCTGCATTAATGTAAATATCTCTCTCAAATCCTGTTGGAATTGCAAATAACACTGCAATAACTATTAAACATACAATAGAGAAAACTACATTTTTATTTGATAATATACTTCTCATTTTTGCCCCCTAAAAAGAGCTCTCATAAATTATATGAGAGCTATAATTTTTAACCATTTTAATCTTTTATTATAACTAATTCATCTATATTTTTAACTCTAATACGATTTCCATCTGGATTTTCAGAGCTTAAACCAATGACAGTAATAGTATCTCCTAGATTAACATTGTTAAATATATCGTTTTCAATCCCTAACCCACTGCCGATATATTCATCAATATAAATTTTGGCTTCTCCACTTCCATCATCAATAAAAATATTTCCACTTTCTTTATCACCAATTTTAGTAACTATACCTGTAGTCTTTACTAACAAACCTTGATTATTTTCTAACATAGTATTTCCAGTGCTCAAAATAGTAGGTTTAAGTGGATTTATACCATCATCAATAATGTGTACATCTATATTTTCTACAATATCTCCAAGTACTAGATTACCTTCATAATCTTTTATAGTTCCTGTAACTTGAACTTTTTGACCTTCTTTGAGCTTTAGCTCTGAAATAGGCATAATAGCAATGCCTCCAGTTTTATCTTGTAAATAAACTATATCTAAAAATTTATTGTTATCAATTGCATTTCCAGCAGTTACAATTCCTTCAACTGTATAGACTTTATCTATTAAATCTGGAATATTATCATTATCTTTATCCACATATATATCTGCTATAGGTGTAATAATTTTAGTTTTTTTAGGAGCTAACTCTTTTAATATATTAGTCGCAATAATAGGATTTGAATATTTGCTTGAAGGGTCCATCTCAAAATCTGAGAAGAAAGTTGACCCTGCAACTGCTATTTTTGAACCATTAGGCAAAGTTTCTATAGCTAATGCCACTGTATTTTCATCTTCTTCTAAATCATTTTGTTTATCATTATCTATATTTTTAGTAGTATCGTGTCCAGAAACTATAATTTCAGTAGTTAATGGATTTTTAATTAAAACAGAAGTACCCCCAAATGAGCTATATTTATTATTAGGTTGCTCTTTAGAAATTCCTATAAAATCAATACCATTTGTGTAAATACTATCTTTGTTAAAATTATCCAAATATAATTTATAATTTTGACCACCATTTTGCTCATCATCTGTTAATTGAGCATCATTTAATCTTACAGTTGCACCAATCACTTTAAGAATAGCATTTGCCTGAGCTGCATTTCCATATAATCCTTTTTCATCTCCATAATCACCTTTAGAAGTGATAATTAAATTTCCACCTCGCTCTACAAACTTTTTAATAGCGTTTAATTCTTCTTTATTATAATTTTCAAACTCACCTGTAACTCCTGGGTCAGTTATAATTAATAAATCATAATTGGTTAACAATTCATCTGTTATAGGTTCTAAATTAACTTTAACTATACCATCATTTTCATTAACAATTTTGGTTATAAAGTTCATATTATTTTTATAATTATCTGACACATAGGCATTTTTTTTAGAACCATCAATTATAATAGCAGTTACTTCATCTAATTTAACACCTACAACATTAATATTTTCTGTATATTTACGCTCTGCTCCGTTTATTACAGCTGTTACTATAGCTTCAATAGTATTATTTCCAGCTTTAGTTATTTTAATTTTTGCTGATGTATTTTCTTGTTCTGACGGAGCAATATTATCTATATTTTTCGTAATAACAGATTCTCCATTTAAAAGATATTCCACTTTAATATTTTCTAGTAGTACATCTTCATTATTATAAATCACCGTATCAACCGTAACATCATTATCAATAATTACTTTATTTGAGCTCGCAGTAAATGATGATATACCAATATTTTCTTTATCTCCAATCCAAATAGGAGCAGTTACAGCAACATCTTTATCCTTTTGCATAATTTTAACATAAAAATAAGTTGAATCTGCTACATCATCAGGATTTAGAGAAAATTTCCATTCTTCTAAATTTAAATCTCCTATTATAGCTTCTTGAATTTTACCACCATCAGTAATTAATTCAATTGTAGAAACTACATCAGTTGTATCAGGGTCTTCAACTTTAATATCAAAATTTAGTTGCTCTTGAGCGTTTAAAATTGAACCCATGGTATTTCCATTTAGCTCATAAGAAATTTCTAAATTTTCATCTTCTGTTGCATATACTCTCATATTTCTAATAGCATCAAAAATGCTATCACGTGTTAGCTCTTTTGCTTCAACTACTGTTCGTCCTGAATCTTCTGTCCCCCATTTACCATTATGATTATCTTGATTATTTGTTGGAGCTAAATGCCATCCCATATCCAGAGCCTGAGTATACTCGTCATAAGATGGAACTTTATTATTTACAACTTCTATTAAATTAATTACTTTATCTGCTTCTTTGCTATAAAATGTGTAATTTGCAAAATTTCCAAAAGTTATTCCAGGATGATTAAACTGAGAAATTGACATTGGTTGAGTTGTCAATATTTCATAATAATTTTTTAAATCTATATCTTTATTATTACGAGTTTCAAATCCTGGAGTATTATAAGTAGTAATATGTCCCCACTGACCAGTTGTTGCTGACCAAGTCATTTCATATGCATATATGGCGGTAAAAATACCTGGTTCATTAAATTTATTTGCTATTTCTTGTCCTTTTTTCCATTCTTCGCTCATAGAGCCATCTGCAATATTTGCTTTTAACTCATTATCAAAACTATTTGAATGATCTGTTACTGCAAAAAAGTCAAGTCTTGCAACATCTTTTGCATATTCATAAGCTTCATCAATATCTCCCTTACCATCAGATAAATTTGAATGAGAATGAATTTGTCCAAAATATAAAGTTTTTCCATTCTCATAATCACCTTTTTTAAAAATTACTCTAGGTAGCTTTAACTTCATCCCAATTTCAATCAAGTTTGGGTCAGTAATTTTATCTTTATTGAGCTCATATATATCCATATAGCGACTACCATCTCCAAGCATAGTTTTAGCTATCCATGATAAACTATCACCTTTTTCTACGGTATAAATTCTAGGTTTTTCTTTCTCTACCACCACAATTTCTTCTCCATAAACTTTGGGTGACAGATATGTCAAAAGAAGCATTGACATTAAAGTTGAAACAAATTTTTTTGCCATAATACTAATCTCCCATTCTATAAATTTTATTGATAATAGTATAACTTAAAAAGTACCAAATTATACTATTACCAAAAATTGTATAAATCTCATGTTTAATTCAGGGAAACTATATTATTTAGAGTTTATTTAACGTTTGTCATTTCAGCTAATTTATGAAATAACTGAGTATTATCATAAGAGCCACCAAATTTTTCCGCATTTACACCCATAGCATACACAGGAACAGGAACGCCAGTATGAGAATAAGAAGTCCAGCCAATACCCGCTTTTTCATTTAAAATATGAGTAAGAGTTACCGTTAACGGCTCATATCCTCCATAGAGCTCGTATTCTCTAGTTCCTTCAACAGGGTCAGTATTACCAAGTATAGTTTCAATTAATGCATCTTCAAGTCTTTCTAAATCATAAGCATTAAGAACTAAACCTAGATTAGTGTCTTCACCTGCTTCTACAACAAGACCAAAGTTTTCTGTAATTATTGGAAGTACATCATCAAAAGATGGAGTTGGGTCTTTTTCAAGAATATCCGCTACAACATTATCAAATTCATCATAAGACATAGTTTGATTTTGTAATACAGCAAGAGCAGTATCATATCCAGTGCTTGCTTGACCTATGGTCATCCCCCCAGTTTCATGGTCACCTGTAACAATAATTAAAGTTTCCTCTGGATGCTCATTGTAAAAATTAATTGCTTCTTGAATTGCTTCATCAAATGCTATAGTCTCACCAATATTTGCCATAGCATCATTTGCATGACCGGCCCAGTCAATTTTACCCGACTCAATCCACATAAAGAAACCTTTATCATCATTATCTAATACATTAATTCCATTACTAACATGGTCTACAAGAGTTACAGACTCTTCATCTATATCGATTGAATACGGCATAGCATCTCCTGTTTCAAGTCCTGGAGTGATTGCATAAACTTTTGTATCATCGCTACCAAGAGCATTCATAGTTTCTTTATCTCTAACTATGGTGTAACCGTTTTCTTCTAAAACCGTGTATATATCTTTTTCACCATCTTCTTTGCCTTTTTCACTTAGCTCCCCACCTGCAAAATAATCAAAATTACTTGTTGCCATCTCAAGAGCAATATCATAGTAATTATTTCTTGAAACATTATGTGCATAAGCTGCTGCTGGAGTTGCATGGTTTAGTGTAACAGTGCTCACAATACCAATTTTATATCCATCTTCTTTTAAGAGCTCTGGCAAAGTGTCAAGAACCGTTGTTTTATCTACTCCTAAACCAATAACACCACTATGTGTTTTTTCTCCTGTCATCATTGAAGTAGCTGTTGATGCAGAATCTGGACAAAAAGAAGTTGCATCTTGTGTGTACATATTTCCTATTATTGGAAACTGTGAAAATGCTAAAGGGTCAATTGCAACTTCATCTTTATTATTAATTGTACCATTATAAACTTGAGCTGCATTTACTTGTACGTGAGACATACCATCTCCAATAAATGCAAAAATATATTTAGGGATAGATAGAGCTTCTACGTCTTCTTTATCTTCTTTTTCAGTTATACTCGTAGTTTTTGTTAATTGTGGATCAAGCTCTTTTGTAAGAGCATTTGTACTCGGACTAATTAATAAACATGCTCCTGCAATTAATGATACTGATAATAATGTTGCTCCTGTTTTCTTTAATAATTTCATTTTCAAATCCCCTTAATTTTTTATTTTTTCTTACAGATTACATTTTCTCACATTTATATTATAATTACATTATGTATAAGTTAATTTTATTTAAAAATATGTTAATTTTTAGTTAATTTTTTAAAATATATCCTTCCTTTACTGGCTTTGGAAATTCCTTTAATATTACGATGTCTTTCTACATATAGATGAGTTACAAGCCCCAGCATTTATGCATGGGGTAACTGACATCACTAAATTTACCATTAAAGATTTCATTCTATATTTTGTTTAAAATCTCATTATTATACCAATCCTTAACCCCAATAGTAGACTGATAAGCCTGCTCAAACAATGGGTAAAGTTCAGTATATTTAATATCTTTTTGCAATATAGTTTTAAGTTCAGTTGTCTTTAATGGGATTATCTTTGTACCCTCTACAAAATTTTCTCCATTAGAACTAAAATAAGGTGTTGTTTTTCTTGTTCTAAAATCGCGAATAAGATTTAACAGTAGCTTTGTTGATATGAAAATACAATATGCTTCTTTATCTTTATTTTTGAGACAATATTCACCAATATGACGTGAAACAGACTCCATTTCAAGCACTCTTTGTCCTGTGTTTTCAGCGAGTGTAGCCTCAATTAGCAATGTGTGTTGAGGATAATTCGAGGTTTCATCATACAAGTAAACTATATCAGCTTCACCACCACCTGCATGAGTTTTGGGCAGTAAATCAGCTTCAAGTGATAAATTCATATAATCTAAAATGTCACCTTGTCTATCGCTGATTTTATACCACGCAATGCCTAAAATATATTCAAACATCGTAGGTACATTAGCATTATCTGTTATGTAACTACGCAAGTAGGCATCATCTCTAACATCAAATTTATTAAGCAAATCAACAAGAGCATCATTACTAAATTTTTCATCAATTAGCTTATTAAATCTTACATATCTTTCGTCTCTAACAACTGCTTTAGCCTCCGTTGCTGTTGTTACTGTTTTTCCTACTTTGATACCTAATTGTTGGTATAGTTTATATATATCTAAACCAAATATAGGTGAAATAGTTGATATCCCAACATCTGTAAACAAATATTTACTCTCTGTAAATGCTATTGATAGCAATTCATCAGCTATATTCCCAAAATAACACTTAGGCATAATATCAAACTCTACCTTACTATCAGCAAATATAACTGTTTCAGTTGTTTTGAAATATCTTCTATTCAAGTCTAAATAGTCTGACAACGTGCTTTTCATTTTGAATAAATGCATCATTTTAAAGAAAGCATCTTTAAATTCTTTTTCATTTGTCGCTTCAAGGATTGCAACATTAGTCAAATGTTTTCTTCCATTAGTTTTAATTCCACCTCTATTAAAGTTCTTGAATATTAAGTTACTCCAAAATGTTTTAGATTTGCCACTAATTTTCTTTGTAGCTTCATAAAGTGGCAATAAATCATCATTCATATCAAGCACAACGGATTTAAGCTCATTATAAAATGGATAATAAGCTTTATCATAAACTCTACTTTTCCTGTTCATTCCAACACTACAAATCAAATCTTCTGTTGCACTGTTTTCCATAAAATAAGTATATGCTTGACTATAATTTTCTTTTGCCATCATTACATTTATCAAAACATTATCGGTATTTCCCTTACCTGTTCTTTGTAGTCTTATTTCATTTTCAATCATCTTTGTTGTTTCAGCATTTATACACAAAGGTACTAGGTACTTAAATTCATCTTGTGTCAAAAATCCGAGTTTTGTCTCTAAGTATGCAAAAACTATAAATGGCCTTACAATATTACCATCTACCTCATTATACGTTTTCAAAAGCTGTTTAAGGTAAATAAAACTATCTTGATCTATTTCTAAGAAATTATCCGATTTAAAATCACCATTATCGCATAATTCGAGTAGTGCAATCCCAACTTCAGTTAATTTTCGCTCACTATTTAGTAGTCCAATATCGACTAATCCAGATGTTTTTTCTCTAGCATCTTTAGGTTTATTTTTAGCTTCACCATCAACAAAACCTACAGATACCATAAAATCATAATACTTGGCTTGGAGCTTGTTATTTCCAGTCCATATTTCACTAACATTGGCATGAATTTCCCAAAATTGTCTTATTAGCCCTAGTTGTTCTTCGATAGTCCTATTAAAGTTTTTAGTTCTAAAACTTGTAGTTCCAATGCTCCAACAATAACTTTTAAAAGGGAAGTTACTTGCCATAGTTGCCTCCTTGAGATATATTATAATTCACAATCAATACTTCTCGTGATGAATTTGTTCTATCTTTTGTTTGATAATTTGAATTTGAATAGTTAAAATCCAAATCTATAATTCTATACTTATCTTTGTTTTTTTCTGCCCAATTTATTAGTATTTCATTTCGTTTGCCTTTGCTTTCAAATACGTTTGACAACGCGAACCGATAACCTTTGTTATGGACATTATCAAGATATGCCAGTAAATCTTTCTCACTTTGTTCAGTCCAACCCCCTTGCTCATTGTAAGTTGCACAAGTAATTAAATATGGTGGATCAGCATATACAAACGTATCTTTTTCATAATCTTCAATATTAATTTTTTTAAAATCCTTGCAAACAAATGTGTAATCACTACTCTTTAGCCTATCAATGAATTTTGATAGTTTTGATTGCATTTTAGTATTAAAATCTCTTTTTCCTACTGGTAAATTAAACTCACCTTTGCTGTTAAACCTTAGTTGATTATTGAATGAATACACAATCATCACATAAAGCATTACATAGTACCCATAGTCTGGGTTATCAATTTTATCATTAAAATCTTTTCTAAGTTTTAAAAATCTATCTTTATTATAATCTCCAAGACCCTTTCCACTTTCACAATTATAGTAGTTATACCCTTTTTCAGAAGAACGTGAAAGTTCATATTTATTAATACACTTTTCGATAAGCTCAAATACACTTTCTTTGTCTAAGTTTTGAAATGTATTAAATAAGTATAACAAATGTGATTGCAAATCATTGAATACAACTTTTCTGCAGTCTACATTAACACCCACATTACAACCACCTGAAAATAGGTCAATAAATGTTGTTATATCATTTGGAAATTGTGGAAGTATTTGAGGCAGCAATTTGAATTTTCCGCCTATATAATTAAGTGGAGATTGTATTATTTCTTTTTTTGAATCAAAACATTTACATACAAATAACCTCTCCTGATTTTCAGATATATTTGACTTGCCAGTGGTAAAAGCTTTATAGTTAGATGAAAAGACTTGAACTTCTCCTTTTGCTTCCAAAATCCTCATAATATCATCGTCTGAAATCTTAGCATTGGAACGGTCGTTACCTTTTTCAGCCATATTATTGTAAGAAAGAACAATGTACTTAGCTTTTATGTTTTTTATTAAATCTTCAAATACTTTTGTTGCTTTTATAGTACAATAATCACTCTTAAGAGCAGTTCTATCCATCTTTCTCGCAACACCGAATACCTCTGGTTTTTCCCATTTAGCTACATTTTCAAGTACATGATAGGCATCACAATATTGTCTTGAATTATAAGGGGGGTCTATATAAACTAGGTCTACCTCAATATCACAAACTAACTCGTTAGCATCTTTATTATAACAAATATTATTTTGATTGGTTTTAGAAGGCTGAGGAACAGATAACTCTATCTTTTTACCAAATTCCGCATTTCTCCTATATGCATCATAATGACCACAGGTATTGGCAATTTTATCCATAGCATATAAAAGTGATGTTATAAGTAAAGCTCTTTCTCTTTCATTTATTTTTCCGCTAATAAATGACTTTTCAATATCTTCTCTTATAAATCCAATCTTTGAACAATCATCAAAACTAAAGAAAGTATTAGCAAAGTTTTCTGTCATATAGTTTTTTTCTATAGTATTCATGTTATTATAGTACATGATGTAGTCAATAATTTTATCTTCCGAAAACTCTTCGTTCCCAAACCATGCAACATGACACATGTAGTTGCTATACATCAAATCATTCGTAATAACTTTTTTATCTATAAATACAGAAGCTACTGCACCAGTACCTGCAAAAATATCTGCTATTGTATTTATATCTTTGCAATGCGAATCAACTACTTCACTTATAAAATCAAGCAGCTTATATTTATTACCTAAATATCTTCTATTATTAATTTTTATAACCTTATATGGTGATATAACTTCTTTTTCATCTGTTACTTTCTTTGAGTCTAAATATTTCTTAATTTCATTTATTACTTCAGCAGACCACACAGGTTTTCCTTCAATATAGTTCAAATCAAACGCGCCATTATTTGTTAAATAATATAAATATGAGCGTGATATGTCTAATTCATTTGCAATTTGTGTTGCAGTTATGATAGCCATTTATTTTCTCCTTATGCAACTAATTTTCATCATATATTATACAGTATAACATACAATTTACGGTGATTTCAATATTAATGCCTTGATTGTTAGGACAAACGCACGAAAATTTATAACCTCCTTTGTATGTAAAATTTAGTTTTTTTATTTGCGTTAATAGAAAAACAAAAATATTTTTAATTCTGTCTTGACAAAACACTCTCAAAAGGTAGCATTCTTGATAAATAGAGAAACGTTTTATAAGTTGATTAAACCAACATTAGATAAAGTATGCAAATTAATAAGTAAAGCTTATTGATGGTTTAACAATAATTGCATGTAAGGATCGAAGCTCTAAATGAAACCGTCAGCATACCATGCAATAGATAAGCTATATGTTATAATTGGTAAAATATAGACTTAAGTTTGTGCACATGATTTTTCAATACATAAAAAAAATAGTGGGAGTCATTTTGACAACCCACTTTATGGTAATATTAAAATTTGCTCTGGATAAATTAAATCTGGATTTTCAATTATATGTGCATTCAAGTCATATATTTCCATATAGCGATCACCTTCTCCAAGTTGACCATTTGCTATTTTCCATAAAGAATCATTTTCTGTAACTGTATAAGGAGTTGTATCTACATCAGACATTGTTTCTGAAATTTGAACTATTTCGCTCTCCTGTTCTATTTCCTCTATTTGATTACTCGGTATGGTAGAGGTAGTCACTATTGGAGCAGCCTCTTCAACATCAATAGTTACTCCCACAGTAGGTTTTGTTTCTTCTTTTTCTATGTTTTCTGTGTTATAAATATTAGCCAATACTTTATTTTCTTGCTTTACTTCAGGAATTTTAGGCTCAGATATTGTTTCACTTTCTTCTATATTCTCTACAACCTCATCTGCACAACCATAAAGACTAAACATAAATGTTGTCATTAGCATTCCCAGTATAAATTTTTTAATCATCTAAAACACTCCTTAAAATAACTTTTATATTTTTTTGCAAAAATATTATACCATATTAGTATTGACCTCATATGTGCGTTATATTACAATTTTATTAAAAAAACAACATTTTTTGATAATTTTGTTAATTTTATCTAAAAATGTAAAAAAAAGGAGGTGCTATTTTAGCACCTTTTTATTGTTTAATTAGGTATTTTTAAAATTTGATCTGGATAAATTAAATTTGGATTATTAATTATATCCTCATTTAAATTATAAATTTCATTATATCGCCATGGTGTTTTGAAAAATTTCTCAGATATAAGCCATAAACAATCATTTTTTTGAACTGTATATGTTCTAGCCATAGGTATAGTTTCTTCCATATCTGGAGTTTCTGGAGCTACTGGTATTTCTGCTACTGGCGGATATTTCGTTGGGTCTTCTAGTTCTGGTATTACTGGTTTTTCTGGAGCTACTGGTATTTCCGCTACTGGCGGATATTTCGTTGGGTCTTCTAGCTCTGGTATTACTGGTTTTTCTGGAGCTACTGGTATTTCTGCTACTGGCGGATATTTCGTTGGGTCTTCTAGTTCTGGTATTACTGGTTTTTCTGGAAGGTTTTGGAAGGTTTTGGAGGTCGGTGGTGAGCACTCTGGGGGCAGCTGTTA
>LJHE01000034.1 GCA_001983555.1 Candidatus Epulonipiscioides gigas | reverse complement strand
AAAAAAAATGGGTAGGTATGGCAACTGTTATGGTAACTGCCAATAGAATTGAATGGAATCGGCTTGCAGGAATTAAATTATACCAATCTAATACAATGCAATTTACAGGAAATAGTATTGATCATAATTTTGGACCTGGTATATTTTTACATGGTTGCAGAAGTGGAACTATTTGTGGAAATGTGATTAGAAGTAGTTCTGTTGAGATAGAAGACGATTTAAGCACACATATTTATCTCGAAGACTGTCTTGGTGTTGCTGTAACTGGCAATAGTCTTTGGGGCTGGTTTGAGCGTAAAGAATTTAGTCTTAAAATAGCAGCTCCATATTATAATTTTGTTATAAAAAATAATCGAGATTGTACAATTGTTGGTAATGCAATTTTTGAGGGAAGTGGTCGTGAAAATATACGAGATTTAGGTGGTAATGAAAATATAGGTATTTCTGAAAATATGGCTAGCTTTCCAGATGCTCAATTGTATGGTTTAAAAAATTAAAGTATAACCAGACGAATAATATAAACTCGTCTGGTTTAAAATTATTTAATAATGTATAATGCTCATAAAATTAGTTTTATTGTACTTACTTTCATATGCATTAATAATAGCATCTACATATGAATCTGTATATTGTAATGAATGACTTGTTACAATATCATTATCAACTACTACATTTCTGCCATCGTTAACAAAATATGCTCCTGCATTTATAATATCTCTTGTCATAGATGTATGACAAATGACTTTTCTATTTTGTAGATATTGTGGAATTGATGTTAAAATTCCTAAACTAGTACATAACATCCCCTTAATAATAGATTTATTTACCATTGCTGATTTAATAAATTGTATTGCTGATGAATATTCAAAATCAACTGCAGTAATTTGTGAGCTCATACTTTCACAGGATATATAATTTGCAGAAACCAAGATAATATCATACTCATTTGCATTAACATATTGTAAGTCTTTGGTTATTTGTAGAGCTCTTTGACTGCCTTGACTTATAATAGTACGGTATGATTTTCCAGACAAATCAGTTAATAAATCTATTTTTGCTCCATATTTATGAAATTTAGTATAATATGTCATAATTTCCTCATAAATAAAATTAGATTCAATAAGTATAGCAACTTTTTTACTCATTTTTTTAGTCTCCTTCTATCTTCTATTTAATTCATAATATGCTTAATTTAAAAAATGGACACCACAAATTTTAAGAATTTTTAAAGAAAGAAAAACACTGGAGCTCAAATATTAAAGAGCTGAGCACAGTTATTGATTTAATATAAAAATTGTATAAATCTTATATATTTTATATATTGAGCAACAATATATTATTAATTATTATTTGCCTTTTTTTTTCCATCTAGTATAAATATTAGCAAGAATTGCTCCTGAGATATTATGCCATACGGAAAATATTGCTCCTGGCACTGTAGCCATAGCTAAATGACTAAAAGACGTTGCCGCAAGAGATGTTGCTAGTCCTGAGTTTTGCATTCCTACTTCTATTGATAAAGTTTTTATTTTTTCAACTGGTAATCCTAGTGCTCTACCTAAACCAAATCCACATAAATATCCTAATATATTATGACAAATCACCACTGCAAATACTACAAAACCTATGCTTAATATTCTTTCTGAATTAGATGAAACTACTGCTGCAATAATAAGACATATGGCTACTAATGAAATTAATGGTAGAACTGAAACTATTTTTTGTGTAACGGTTGAAAACAACTTATTAATAACAAAACCTAAAGTAATAGGAATTATAACTACTTGTAATATAGAAATAAACATTGACATCATATCTACTGAAACAGTGGTTTGCAATAATGCATAAGTAATAGCTGGTGTCAAAAATGGAGCTAATAAAGTAGTCACACTCGTAATTCCAACTGATAGAGCTACATCTCCTTTTGAAAGATATGTAATAACATTGCTTGATGTGCCGCCAGGGCAAGCTCCAACAAGTACAACTCCTGCTAATAATGCTGTTTCCAATCCAAAAATAATTCCTAGTCCATATGCTAAAAGTGGCATAATAGTAAACTGAGCTAAGCAACCGATTATTACATCTTTAGGACGTACAAATAATAATTTAAAATCTTCTAATTTAAGCGTAAGCCCCATTCCAAACATAACTATCATAAGTAAATAATTAACCCATGTAAGTTTAATCCAAGTACTTGACTGAGGGAAAAATAACGCTAGTGCAGAAATGGCTAATACTATGATTGCCATATACTTTCCACAAAAATTTGATAAATTTTCTAATTTCTTCATGTATATTCTCCACTCTCTAAAATTAATAAAATCTTCTACAGAAAATCAGTATCCTTAAATTTCCATAGTTCGTTTTATATATATGATGAAAATGGAGATATAATACATGTAGTAATGAAATCAGGAATTAGGAACTATAAAAGCTATTTTTCATATTACTGACTATTACATTTATAATTCCCAATTCATAGGTTACACAATTAATTATTTAGCTAATTCTAAAATTCCTTTAACATTTAATTTAAAATATTCTTGTAACTCAGAGCGAGTACCAGATTTACCAAAAGTATCATTTACGCCAAGACGTTTTAATGTTGCATCTCCTGTTTCAGCAAGAATTTCAGCAACAGCAGAGCCAAGACCTCCGATAATACTATGGTCTTCAGCTGTTATAATTTTATGAGTTTTTTTAGCGTACTCACAAACTAAATCTCTGTCAATTGGTTTAACTGTGTGCATATCTATTACAGCAGCACTTACACCTTGTTGTTCAAGTTGCTCAGCAGCTTGAAGAGCTTCATAAACAAGATCGCCTATAGCAATAATAGTTAAATCTTTTCCATCTTTTAATACATTACCTTTTCCGATTGTGATTTTATCTGCTTCATTGTAAATATCAGAAGATGCTCCACGACCAGTTCTAATATAAAGAGGAGTTTTAAAATCTATTGCTTGCTCCACAATTTGAGTTGTACTTATTGCATCTGCTGGTACAACAACAGTCATGTTTGGAATTGTTCTCATTAGAGAAATATCTTCAATTGCTTGATGAGATGCACCGTCTTCACCAATCATTACTCCTCCATGAGTTGCTCCAATTACTACAGGTAAATTTGGATATGCTATAGAATTTCTAACTTGTTCATATGCTCTACCAGCTGCAAATATAGCAAATGTGCTTGCAAATACTTTTTTACCACAAGTTGCCATTCCAGCTGCAGTAGTCATCATGTCGCCTTCAGAAATCCCCATATCAAAAAATCTTTCTGGAAATTCATTTTTAAAAAATATTGTTTGTGTAGCTTTTGCAAGGTCGGCATCTAATACAAAAAAATCTTTATCATGTCCAAATTTTGCAAGAGCTCTTCCATATGCTTCTCTAGTTGGTGTAGCCATATGTTAGTTACCTCCAAGTTCTTTTATTGCCATTTTATATTGTTCATCATTTGGTGCTGCTCCATGGAAACCAAGTTGATTTTCCATAAATGAAACACCTTTACCTTTTATAGTTTGTGCAATTATAGCAGTTGGTTGCCCTTTATGAGCTTTCGCTTTTGCAATAGCAGCTCTAATTTCTGCATCATTATGACCATCTATTTCGATGGTATTCCAACCAAAAGCATCAAATTTATTTGCTACATTAGCTACATTCATAACTTCAGTTGTTGGTCCATCAATTTGTAAACCATTGATATCAACAAATAGAGTCAAATTATCTAGCTTATAATGAGCAGAAGTCATTGCAGCTTCCCAAATTTGTCCTTCTTGAATTTCTCCATCACCACAAATTACATATACTCTGTAGTCTTTTTTATCATATTTACCACAAATAGCCATACCATTTGCAGCTGACAGACCTTGTCCTAGAGAACCTGTGCTCATATCAACACCGGGAATTTTATTTAAACATGGATGCCCTTGTAAAAAGCTCTCAGTTTTTCTTAAAGTTTTAATATCTTCTACATCAAAATATCCTTTAAGAGCAAGAGCTGCATATAATGCTGGAGCTGCATGTCCTTTTGATAGTACAAAACGATCTCTATTTGGGTCTTTTGGATTTTTAGGGTCAACATTCATTTCTTCAAAAAATAATACTGACATTATATCTGCAATTGATAATGAGCCACCTGGATGACCACTTTTTGCAGCATAAATACCTTCTATAATCTGCTTTCTAATCTCGTTAGCATTCAAAATTATTCACTCCTTATTGTATAATTCTTAACTTCCAAAAACTGCTTCATAATCTAATTTAAATTTTTCAATTCCAGCATGAGTTAATGGGTGATTTACCATTTGCTCAATTACATTATAAGGTACAGTAGCAATATCTGCTCCTGCTAGAGCACAGTCCGTAACATGTACTGGATGGCGAACGCTTGCTGCAATAATCTTACTTTTAATATCAGCTATAGCAAATATATCTGCGATTTCTCGGATTAAATCTATCCCTCTACCACTAATATCATCCACTCTACCAAGGAATGGAGATACATATGTTGCACCTGCTCTTGCAGCTAATAGAGCTTGATTTGCACTAAATATTAAAGTTACATTTGTTTTGATTCCTTCTTTTGAAAGAGCCTTACATGCTTTTAGTCCCTCAATTGTCATTGGAATTTTTACTACCATATTTTTGTGAATATCAGCAATTTCACGACCTTCTTTTATCATTCCTTCAGCATCAGTTGTTGTTGCTTTTACTTCTCCGCTTATTGGACCATCCACTATATCTGTTATTTCTTTAATTACTTGCTTAAAATCACGGCCTTCTTTTGCAATTAATGATGGATTAGTAGTAACCCCAGAGATTACACCCATATCGTTTGCTTTTTTGATATACTCTATATTTGCGGTATCAATAAAAAATTCCATGTTAACTCCTCCAGTTTGCTAAATTTTAGTAATCATTATGAATTATATCACTACAAAAATTATAATTCAAGACAAAATAAGACAAAGTTTTCTATTTTTTTTAATTTTAAAGATAAATTTTTTCTGCAATGAGCTCATCTACGTATTTTATAAGTGTTATTTTATTTTGATTTAAATATTGATGCCATTTAAAATCTATTTGAATACCCATATCACAAAAAAACTTATATATAACATTATTTGATAAATTTGCCGATTGTTCAATATGTTTATGTGTATTTACAGTTGTAAGTTTATATGGATAATATTCTAAAAATGGTACTAAAAATCTATATGGAGCAAAACTAACCAAATGTTTTACTTTGATTTTTATATCTTTATCCTCTTTTTTTAATCTTTCTAAAAAATTTGTTAAATTATCTTTAGTTACATCAGGATAACGTGATTGAATAGTAAGTATTAGCTCTGGTAATTTATCTATAGATGGAAATTTAATTTTGGAATTTCCAACATAATCCCAAGCGGCTAAAATCATATTATGTGAAATATCTACAAATAAATATATATTATTTGCTTCTTCTAAAACCATAAGAATTGCTCTAAACCAAAATAATTTATATGTTGCGGGTAAACGCTTAGTTAATGCTTCTTCTAACTTATCAGTGTCTAATGTTGAACTTTGTGGTAACATATTTTATTACTCTTTTCTCTAATTTTAATTAAATATTTCTAAAATTATATCCTAAATTTGAAAATTACATACATTTATTTAAGCACAACGTTTCTAGCTCTGTGCATACAAAAATAAAAACTTTAATCCAAAAAATTTATAAACATAGAAATAGATGAAATTTGAGCACAAAAATTATATATTATGCTAAAAATAGTTTAAATTTTTAAAAAACTGTTAATAATATAAAATAATGAATTATAAATTAGAAAATTTAGTTAGTTTAACTAAAAAAGGCAAGAATTTTCCCTCATCTATAGATAGTATAGGTAGCAGGATGAATTGTCAAAAATAAAATTTAGATAATATTTATGGATGAAAGAGCTCAAAAAGTTTGCTCCAATCCCTAGAAGTTGTAGGAAACAAGTAAGAATCTCCCATCTCTAAACGTTAGTGTATGAGGGAGCAGTTCACTATAAAAAATATAGAAATGGCTGGAAATTTTCATAAAAAATAAATTGACAGTTTTTGTTGTATATAAAAAAAGTATAAAGAAATTAAAAAAAAACCTTGCAATTTGTTTTTTTATCGTATATAATCGCCTTTGTGTGACATTGGGAACTATGATCTAGGAGGTTAATGTCCCTTTTGGGATAAATTTCTAGGGAGCGAAGATACTTTTAAAGCTATCGTTTTGTCACTGCTAATTAGTGGAATAATATACTTACAGAAGTTCTTTTCTTTTGTATAAGTTTATAAAGACCCATGAGCAGTGTACCCCTGTCAGCGGATATTTATAACTAATAAAAGGAGGGAACTTTTTTATGGCAGATAAAAAAATGAGAATTACTCTAAGAGCATATGATCATAAATTAATTGACCAAACTGCAGAACAAATCGTATCGGTTGCTAAGAAATCTGGAGCAAGAGTTAGTGGACCTATTCCATTACCAACAAAAAAAGAAATTATTACAATTCTTCGTGCGGTGCATAAATACAAAGATTCAAGAGAACAATTTGAGCAAAGAACTCATAAAAGACTTATCGACATAGAAGCTACGCCAAAAATTGTAGAAGTTATTACAAGACTTGATTTACCAGCTGGTGTTGAAATTAAGTTAAAGGTAAATTAATATTTTCAGACAAGATTGCTTGTCTAGTATGATTGCTACGGCAATCCGCTGTAGATTAGGAGGCTATAAAAAATGAAAAAAGCTATAATGGCTAAAAAAATTGGTATGACTCAAATTTTTGATGAAAATGCCAATCTTATACCAGTAACAGTGTTAGAAGCTGGTCCATGTACTGTGGTTCAGAAAAAAACACTAGAAAACGATGGTTATGAAGCTATCCAAGTTGGATTTATTGACAAAAAAGAAAAAGCTTTAATTAAACCTGAAAAAGGTCATTTTGCAAAATCAGGTATAACACCTAAAAGATATCTAAAAGAATTTAGACTTGAAGATAGTGCTTCTTATGAAGTAGGTCAAGAAATTAAAGCAGAAGTTTTTGCTAAAGGTGATAAAATTGACGTTTCAGGCATAACAAAAGGAAAAGGATATACAAGCTCAATTAAGAAATATGGATATAGCAGAGGTCCAATGGCTCACGGTTCTAAATATCACCGTCATGCAGGTTCTATGGGAGCTGCAACAAATCCAGGACGTGTTATGAAAGGTAAAGGTTTACCATCTCGTATGGGTGGAGATAATGTAACCATTCAAAATCTTGAAATTGCAAAAGTAAATGTGGATAAAAATCTTATTCTTATAAAAGGTTGTGTTCCAGGTCCTAAAGGAACAGTATTAACAATAAAAAATACAGTAAAATACACTAAATAAGGGAAGGAGGAATAGCAAATGGCAAATGTAAATGTTTTAAACATGGAAGGAAAGCAAGTTGGAGAAATTTCTCTTAATGATGATATTTTTGGAGTAGAAATTAAAGAACATCTTGTTCACCAAGCAGTTGTGTCTTATCTTGCTAACCAAAGACAAGGTACACAATGTACTAAAACTCGTGCGGAAGTTCGTGGTGGTGGCAGAAAGCCTTGGAGACAAAAAGGCGGCGGACGTGCAAGACAAGGTTCAATTCGTTCTCCACAATGGACAGGAGGCGGTGTTGTATTTGCACCAAAACCTAGAGACTATTCATTTAAAGTAAACAAAAAAGAAAGACAATTAGCTCTTAAATGTGCTTTGACCAGTAGAGTTAAAGAAAACAAAATTGTTGTTTTAGATGAACTAAAATTACAAGAAGCTAAAACAAAATCTATGGTTACAGTATTAAATGCTCTAAAATTAAAAAAAGCTCTTATCGTAACTGATGGTGAAGCTTCTATGGATATAAAAAGAGCATCTGGAAACATTCAAGGAGTTAAAACTTCAGCAGTTAATAATATAAACGTATATGATATTTTAAAATATGATATTTTTGTAGTGACTAAAGAAGCTCTTTCAAAAATTGAGGAGGTGTATGCGTAATGGCAGATATTAAATTTTATGATGTTATAAAAAAGCCAGTTGTTACTGAAAAAAGTATGAAAATCATGGAACAAAAAAAATACACCTTTATTGTACAACCAAGTGCTACTAAAGTTCAAATTAAAGAAGCTGTAGAAAAAATGTTTCAAGATGTAAAAGTTGAAAAAGTTAATACTATGAACTATGATGGGAAAACTAAACGTCGTGGTAGAACTCAAGGTAAGACTAGTAAATATAAAAAAGCTATCGTGAAGTTAACAGAAGAAAGTGCAGACATAAATTTCTTCCAAGGCATGTAATTTAAAATGAAACACGTGGCTGTGTGTAACAAAATTTGAAAGGAGAATTAAAAAAGATGGCAATTAAGAAATATAGACCTTATACCCCGTCAAGAAGACATATGACTTCTTCATCTTTTGAAGAAATCACTAAATCAAAGCCTGAAAAATCTTTAGTTGTTAAATTAAAAAAACATTCTGGAAGAAATAATCAAGGTAAAATTACAGTTCGTCATCGTGGCGGCGGAGCTACTATTAAATATAGAATTATCGACTTTA
Source organism: Candidatus Epulonipiscioides gigas (assembly GCA_001983555.1). GTDB lineage: Bacteria > Bacillota > Clostridia > Lachnospirales > Cellulosilyticaceae > Epulonipiscioides > Epulonipiscioides gigas. The sequence continues at coordinate 68,383 of LJHE01000034.1, read as the reverse complement.
AGCGAAATAAAGATGGTATTCCAGCAACAGTAGCAAGTATTGAGTATGATCCAAATAGAACTGCAAATATTGCACTTTTACATTATGTAGATGGAGAAAAACGTTATATACTTGCTCCTGAAGGATTAAAAGTTGGCGATAAAATTATGAGCGGTGAAACAGCAGAAATTCGTACAGGTAATGCTTTAAGAATGAAAGATATGCCGGTAGGGGTAAGTATTCACAATTTAGAAATGAAACCAGGAAAAGGTGGGCAACTTGTTCGTGCAGCAGGTCTTAGTGCTCAACTTATGGCAAAAGAAGGCAAATATGCAACTGTAAAACTTCCTTCTGGAGAAATGAGACTTCTTCCGGTAGAATGCAAAGCAACAATTGGTGTTATTGGAAATGGCGACCATGAACTTATAAATATTGGTAAAGCTGGACGTAAACGTCACATGGGAATTAGACCTACTGTTCGTGGTTCAGTTATGAACCCTAATGATCACCCACATGGTGGTGGAGAAGGACGTTCACCAATCGGTAGACCTGCACCTTGTACTCCTTGGGGTAAACCTGCTCTTGGATACAAAACAAGAAAGAAAAACAAGCATTCTAATAAATATATAGTTCGTCCTCGTGATAAGAAATAGTTTGTATATATGTAAAAAGGAGGTTTAAAAAGTGGCTCGTTCAATAAAAAAAGGACCGTTTGCTGATGCTCATCTTTTAAAAAAGATAGATAGCCTAAATAGTGCAAACGAAAAAAAAGTAATTAAAAGCTGGTCTCGTAGATCCACAATTTTTCCATCAATGGTAGGACATACAATTGCCTTACATGACGGCAGAAAACATGTTCCAGTATTTATTACTGAAGACATGGTTGGTCATAAGTTAGGTGAATTTGCGCTAACAAGAACTTATCGTGGACACGGAAAAGATGCTGAGAAAAAATCAAGAGTAAGATAATTTATAGAAAGGAGAAATAAAATGGCTAAAGGACACAGATCCCAAATTAAAAGGGAGCGAAATGAAACTCAAAGAGAAGAAAGACCATATGCTAAAGTTAAATTTGTGCGACTTTCTAGTTCAAAAGCAAAAATTGTGTTAGACCAGATTAAAGGTAAAGACATTAAAGCAGCAGTTGGTATTTTACGTTATACTCCTAGATATGCAGCAGATATTATATTAAAAGTTTTAAATTCTGCAATTGCTAATGCAGAGCATAATAATGGATTGAATACAACTAATTTATATGTAGCTGAAGCATATGCAACTCAAGGACCTACTCTTAAAAGAATTCGTCCACGAGCTCAAGGACGTGCATTTAGAATTGAAAAGAAAACTAGTCACGTCACTGTAATATTAGATGAAAGAACTAAATAATAAGAAGGAGGTAAATAATGGGTCAAAAGGTAAATCCTCATGGATTAAGAGTGGGAATTATTAAAGATTGGGACGCAAGATGGTTTGCTGATAAGAAAAAATTTGCTGATTATCTTGTAGAAGATAATAAAATAAGAAAATTTATCAAAGAAAAGCTATATGTTGCTGGTATTGATAGAGTTGAAATTGAGCGAATGGCTGGAAAGCTTAGAGTTCATGTATCAACTGCAAAACCAGGTATAGTAATTGGTAAAGGTGGAGCATCTATAGAAGCTCTTCGTCAAGAAGTTCAAAAACTTACAGAAGATCGCGTTTCTATTAATATAATACAAATTGATAGACCAGAAGTAAATGCACAACTAGCAGCTGAAAATGTTGCACTTCAACTTGAAAATCGTACTGCTTTTCGTAGAGCTATGAAGCAAGTTATGGGTCGTGCTATTAAAGCTGGAGCAAAAGGTATTAAAGTTTCTTGTTCTGGTCGCTTAGGTGGAGCAGAAATGGCAAGAACTGAGGTTTATTCTGAAGGAACTATTCCACTTCAAACATTAAGAGCTGATATCGATTATGGATTTGCAGAAGCAGATACAACTTATGGAAAGCTTGGTATTAAAGTATGGATCTACAAAGGAGAAGTACTTCCGCAAAAAAACGTTAAGGAAGGGAGCGAAAAATAATGTTAATGCCAAAAAGAGTAAAACGCCGTAGACAATTTCGTGGGCGTATGAAAGGCAAAGCAACTCGTGGGAATAAAATAACTTATGGCGAGTATGGTATTGTAGCGTTAGAACCCGGTTGGATTAAATCTAATCAAATAGAGGCTGCCCGTATTGCAATGACACGTTATATTAAGCGTGGTGGTAAGGTATGGATTAAAATATTCCCTGACAAACCTGTTACAGCAAAACCGGCTGAAACAAGGATGGGTTCTGGTAAAGGTTCTCCAGAGTATTGGGTAGCTGTTGTAAAGCCAGGTCGTGTTATGTTTGAACTATCAGGCGTAGCAGAAGAAGTAGCAAGAGAAGCACTAAGATTAGCCGTACACAAATTGCCAATTAAATGCAAGGTTATATCTCGTGCTGAACAAGAAATGGCAGGTGATGGTAGTGAAAGCTAAAGAAATTCTAAAAGATTTAAGAGGAAAAACAACACAGGAATTAAATGTTGAGTTGGTTAATGCAAAAAAAGAACTTTTTAATTTAAGATTTCAAAACGCTACCAACCAATTAGATAATACAGCTCGCATTAAAGATGTAAGAAAAAATATTGCTCGTATTCAAACAATTCTTACACAACAAGAGCCAAAAGATGAAATCAAAAAAAGCAAATGCTCACGTGAAAAACGTAAATTAGCGAATGCAAAATGTACTGATAAATCTTGTAAATGCAAGAAGTAAAGGGAGGAAAAGAAAAAGTGGCTGAAAGAAATTTACGAAAAACCCTAGTAGGAATTGTTACAAGTGATAAAATGGATAAGACAATTACTGTAGCCGTTGTAAACAGCGTGAAACATCCTCTTTATGGAAAAATCATGAAAAGAACTTACAAATTACACGCTCATGATGAAAAAAATGAATGCCAAAAAGGCGATCGTGTAAAAGTTATGGAAACTAGACCTCTATCAAAGCTTAAAAGATACAGACTAGTAGAAATTGTTGAAAAAGCTAAATAATTTATAAAAAAGGAGGTACCTTAAAGTGATCCAACAAGAAAGCAGATTAAAAGTTGCAGATAACACCGGTGCGAAAGAACTACTTTGTATTCGTGTAATGGGTGGTTCAACTAGACGTTATGCGAGCGTCGGAGATGTAATTGTTGCCTCGGTTAAACAAGCAACACCCGGAGGCGTGGTCAAAAAAGGTGATGTTGTAAAAGCTGTTGTTGTTCGTACAGTAAAAGAGATAAGAAGATCAGACGGGTCATATATTCGTTTTGACGAAAATGCAGCGGTAATTATCAAAGAAGATAAAAACCCAAGAGGGACTCGTATATTTGGACCAGTAGCAAGAGAATTAAGAGAAAGAAAATATACTAAAATCTTATCTCTTGCTCCTGAGGTTCTATAGGGAGGCAAAAATGAGAACAAAGCTAAAAAAAGGCGATAAAGTAATCATAATCGCTGGTAAAGATAAAAAAAATAAAGGTAGCTCTGGTGAAGGTGTAATTACCTATATTGATAGGAAAAAAGAAAGAGTTACTATTGAAGGACTAAACAAAGGTACAAAGCATATTAAACCTAGTGCCAACAATGCTGGTGGAAGAGTTGAAAAAGAAATGCCTATTCATATTTCCAATGTTATGTATTCATATGAAGGCAAACCTGCTCGTTTGGGATTTAATATAAAAGAAGATGGTAAGAAAGTACGTGTTGCAATTGTGGGCGGAAAACGTATTGAAATAAAATAATAAGGGAAGGAGAAAACTTAAGTGACTGCTAGATTAAAAAAAGAATACAACGAAAAAATTGTAAACCTAATGATGGAAAAATTCCAATATAAAAATAAATTGGAAGTTCCAAAGGTTGAAAAAATTGTTATTAATATGGCTATTGGAGAAGCAAAAGATAATGCAAAAATTCTTGAAAGTGCTTCAAGAGATATGGAAATGATTTCAGGTCAAAAACCAATTATAACAAGAGCAAAAAAATCAGTTGCTGCATTTAAACTTCGTGAAGGAATGCCAATAGGTTGTAAAGTAACTTTAAGAGGAGCTAAAATGTATGAATTTTTAGATCGTCTTGTAAATGTAGCTCTTCCTCGTGTACGTGACTTTAGAGGAATAAGTTCTAAGTCTTTTGATGGTCGTGGAAATTATGCGATGGGTGTTAAAGAGCAACTTATTTTCCCTGAAATCGAATATGATAAAATTGATAAAGTGCGTGGAATGGATATAATCGTTGTAACAACTGCAAAAACTGATGAAGAATCAAGAGAATTATTAACACAATTTGGTATGCCGTTCCAAAAATAAGGGCTAAACTTAAAAGGAGGTCATTATGGCAAAAAAATCTATGAAAGTTAAGCAACAAAGACCCGCTAAATTTTCTACGCAAGCTTATTCAAGATGCAGAATTTGTGGTCGTCCACATGCTTATATTAGAAAATTTGGAATATGTCGTGTTTGCTTTAGAGAATTAGCTTATAAAGGGCAAATTCCAGGCGTAAAAAAAGCAAGCTGGTAGAATAAAGGAAAGGAGGATTTATTACAATGACGATGAGTGACCCTATTGCAGATATGCTTACAAGAATTAGAAATGCTAATACTGCAAAACATGAGAGTGTTGAAATTCCTGCTTCTAAAATGAAAAAAGCTATCTCTGAAATTCTTTTAGAAGAAGGTTATATTAAAGGATACGAACTAATAGAAGATGGTGTTAAGCAAACTATTCGTATGAAGTTAAAATATGGTAAAAATAAAAGTGAAAAAGTTATATCAGGAATTAAGAAAATCTCTAAACCTGGTTTACGTGTATATGCAGATACAGACCATTTACCAAGAGTTTTAGGAGGACTAGGGACTGCTATTATTTCAACAAGTAAAGGTGTAGTTACAGATAAAGTAGCTAGAAAGCAAAAAATGGGTGGAGAAGTTATAGCATATATTTGGTAGAAGATAAAGGAGGTGTAAGACATGTCACGTATTGGTAGAATGCCAATAGAAATTCCAAACGGAACTACAGTAACTTTAAATGATATGACAAATCAAGTTATTGTTAAAGGACCTAAAGGAACACTAGAAAAATCATTTGATAAGGCAATGAATATTTCAATTGAAGGTAATCAGGTTTTAGTTACAAGACCTAATGACCTAAAAAGAAATAGAGCTCTTCATGGTTTGACTAGAAGTTTAATTTTTAATATGGTTACAGGAGTAACTACAGGATATACAAAAGAACTAGAAATTAATGGTGTTGGATATAAAGTACAAAAACAAGGCAAAAAATTAGTTTTATCTCTAGGATATTCTCATCCAGTTGAAATGCAAGACCCAGAAGGAATTACCACAACTATTGAAGGTAATAAAATTATAGTTGCTGGCATAAATAAAGAACATGTTGGTCAATTTGCAGCTGAAATTAGAATTAAACGTCCACCAGAGCCTTATAAAGGTAAAGGTATTAAGTACGTTAATGAAGTTATCAGACGTAAAGAAGGTAAAACTGGTAAGAAATAATAGATAAAGGAGAAAAACAATGGTACACAAAGAATCACGTACTGCTATTCGTGAAAAGAAACATAAAAAAATTCGTAATAAAATTTCTGGAACCAGCAGTAAACCAAGACTTTCTGTATTTAGAAGCGAAAAACATATTTATGCTCAAGTAATAGATGATTCCAAGGGCGTAACTTTGGCATCCGCTTCGAGCATTGCAAAAGGACAAAAACTAGAAGATGGTGCTGATATTGAAGCTGCAAAAAAAGTTGGAAGTTTAGTTGCAAAAAATGCTCTGGAAAAAGGAATTATAGAAGTTGTATTTGACCGCGGTGGATTTATTTATCACGGAAGAGTAAAAGCTCTAGCAGAAGCTGCAAGAGAAGCTGGACTAAAATTCTAAGGAAAGGAGAAAGATAAAGTGCCAAGAAGACAATTATTTGATTATAAATCAATGGAACTTGAAGAAAAAGTTGTTACAATTAAAAGAGTAACAAAAGTTGTTAAAGGTGGGCGAACTTTTCGTTTTTCAGCATTAGTAGTTGTTGGCGATAAAAACGGTCATGTAGGCGTAGGCCTTGGTAAAGCAATGGAAATTCCTGATGCAATAAAAAAAGGAATTGAAGATGCAAAGAAAAACTTAATTTATGTTGAAAGAAATGATGTAGATAGTATTTATCATCCGCTTGTGGGAGATTTTGGTGGAGCAAGTGTTCTTCTAAAACCTGCATTTGAAGGAACAGGAGTTATTGCCGGAGGACCTGCTCGTGCAGTACTTGAGCTTGCTGGAATAAGAAATATTAGAACAAAATCCCTAGGATCTAATAATAAGAAAAATGTAGTACATGCAACAATAGAAGGGCTTGCTGCTCTAAAAACACCAGCTCAAGTTGCTAAATTACGTGGAAAAACTGTTGAAGAGATTTTAGGATAGGAGGATAAAATGGCTAAAATTAAAGTAACTCTTATAAAATCTACAATAGGTGCTATTCCTAAACACAGAAAAACTGTTGAAGCTCTTGGTCTTCGTAAGATAAATAGCTCAAATATTCACCAAGATAATGATGCTATTAGAGGAATGGCAAGACAAGTAAGTCATTTATTAAAAGTTGAAGAAATTAACGAATAATTAATAAAGGAGGTGCAAAATGGATTTATCTAGTTTAAAGCCATGCGAAGGTGCTAAGAAAAAGGCCTTCCGTGTAGGTCGTGGACATGGATCAGGAAACGGAAAATTTGCTGGTCGTGGTCGAGATGGTCAAAATTCTAGAACTGGTGGCGGTGTAAGACCTGGTTTTGAAGGAGGTCAAATGCCTCTTTACAGAAGAATACCAAAACGTGGATTTACCAACAGAAATTCTAAAGAAATCATTGGAATTAATGTAGACCTTTTAAATCGTTTTAATGATGGAGATGAAGTAACAATTTCATCTATGCAAGAAGCTGGAATTATTAAAAATCCTAGAGATGGAGTAAAAATTCTTGCTAAAGGTGAATTAACAAAAAAATTGAATGTATCCGCTAATGCGTTTAGCGAAGGAGCGAAGCAAAAGATTGAAGCTTTGGGTGGCAAAGCCGAGGTGATGTAAGTGTTCAAAACACTAAGAACGGCTTGGAAAGTACCAGAGTTAAGAAAAAGAATAATGTTTACCTTTTGGATGATGGCGTTGCTTAGAATTGGGGCAATTATTCCAGCACCTGGAGTAAATCCAGCTGCAATATCTGAAATGCTTGCAAATGTTGGAGATAACAACTTACTAGGACTTATGAATGTATTTACTGGTGGAGGATTTTCAACAATGGCAATTTTTGCATTTGGAGTTGGACCTTATATTACCTCATCAATTATCATACAGCTATTAACAATTGCATTTACCAAATTAGAAGAAATTTCTAAAGAGGGTGAAGATGGTAAGAAACGGATTAATAGAATGACGAGGTATTTAACTTTAGTCATTGCGATTATGCAAGCAAGTGCTACAACTTTATTGCTTTATAATCAAAATATATTAATAAGTCAAACAGTACTTTATTTTGCTTTAACTTTGCTTTCTTTTGTTGCTGGTTCTTTATTGGTTATGTGGATTGGTGAACAAATGGCTGTTAAAGGAATAGGAAATGGTATTTCTTTAATAATATTTATAAATATTGTTGCATCTTTACCACAAACAATAATTTCTTTAAGAAATAGTGAAATACCAATAGCAATTTTAGCAATAGTTTTAATAATTATTATGATTGCATTTGCAGTTTTAATGGCTCTTGGAGAGCGTCGTGTTCCTGTTCAATATGCAAAACGAATGTCAGGAAGAAAAGTATATGGTGGTCAAAGTCAAAATATTCCTATAAAAGTAAATTTGGCTGGTGTTTTACCTGTAATCTTTTCCATGTCGCTTATTCAATTTCCAGAGATAATTACTAGTATATTTGTTAAAAATCCGTCTGAAACTTGGCTTACAGTTATAGATAATCTTAGATGGACTACTCCAATTGGTGGAACTATTTATGTTGTGCTTATTTTTGCATTTGCTTTCTTTTACTCTTCAATAGCATTTAATCCTGTTGATATAGCAGCAAACATGAAAAAAAGTGGTGGCTTTATTCCTGGAATTAGACCTGGAAAACCGACTTCTGATTATCTTTCAAAAATAGCTACTCATGTTACTTTAATGGGTGCAATTTTTCTATCAATTTTAGCTTTAACACCAGTTTTATTTCAAGTTTTCTTAAATCTTCCAATTGCATTTGGAGGAACGTCATTATTAATCGTAGTCGGGGTAGCTCTTGAAACAGTTAAAGGTCTGGAGTCACAAATGCTTATGAGAACGTATAAAGGATTTTTATAATATAGAGAGGAATAAAAATTATGAGACTAATTTTATTAGGAGCACCAGGAGCAGGAAAAGGTACACAAGCTGAAATGCTTAATTCTCTTCTTAATATTCCGATAATTTCTACTGGAAATATTTTTCGTGCTCATATAGCAGAAGGTACTGAGCTTGGAATTAAAGCAAAACGTTATATCGATGAAGGCAAACTTGTGCCAGATGAACTTACGATTGATATTGTAAAAGATAGATTAAATCAAGATGATTGTAAAAATGGTATGATATTAGATGGATTTCCAAGAACAATTAAACAAGCACAAGCATTAGATGCTTTGCTCGTGGAGCTTAATATGCCACTTGATAAAGTAATAAATGTTGAAGTTGCTGATGAAGAAATAATTGAGCGTATGGCAGGACGTACAGTATGTTCAAGTTGTGGAACGCCATACCATAAAAAATTTAAAGTAGAAAAAGTTGCTGGTATTTGTGATAATTGTCAAGGTAAACTTATTCAAAGAGAAGATGATAGGAAAGAGACTGTCAAAAAACGTTTAAAAGTTTATCATGATCAAACCAGCCCTTTAATAGAATATTATAAGAGACAAAATAAACTTGTAAATATTGACGGAATAGGTTCAGTTGAAGAGATTAGTCTTCGTGTAAAAAATGCATTAGGAGTAAATTAATATGGCAATATCCATTAAAACCGAAAAAGAAATAGAACTTATGAGACAATCAGCAAATATTTTAATTGAAGCTCATAAATATATGACGAAATATATGCAAATTGGTATAACCACTAGAGAATTAGATGAACTTGCTGATAAATTTATTCGCTCTCATAATGCTATACCATCTTTTAAAGGTATGTACGGATATCCCGCATCTGCTTGTATTTCAATTAATGAAGAAGTAGTGCATGGATTGCCAACAAAAAGAAAGTTAAAAAATGGAGATATTGTTAGTATTGACATGGGTGTTTTCTTTAATGGCTATCATTCAGATGCAGCAAGAACTCACCCTGTAGGTGAAGTAGCTCCAGAAACTTTAGAACTCATAAAGGTTACAAAACAAAGCTTCTTTGAAGCTATGAAGTTTGCCCGTGCAGGTTGTCATCTTGGTCAAATTTCTAAGACAATACAAGATTATTGTGAGTCACATGGATATGGAATTGTTAGAGAATTAGTAGGGCATGGAATTGGTAAAAAGCTCCATGAAGACCCACAAATTCCAAATTATAAGCCAAAAGGAAGAGGAATATTATTAAGACCTGGAATGGCACTTGCTATTGAGCCTATGGTTAATCTAGGAACGTGGCAAGTATATGTAAAACCGGATAATTGGACTTATGTAACTAGAGATGGGCTTCCCTCTGCTCACTATGAAAATACTATTATAATCACTGAAGCTGAGCCTCTTATTCTAACACTTGAACCGGAGGAACAATGATAATGATGGTTGATAAGATTAAAGTAGGTCAGCTTGTTTACTCGAAATCTGGCAGAGATAAAACTAGAGCTTTAGTAATTTTAGGAATAGAAGATGAATATGCTTTTGTAGCGGATGGAAAATATAGAAAAATTGAAAATCCAAAATGTAAAAAACTAAAACATCTTCAATTTACAAATACTAATTTTTCGCTTATAAGCAATAAAATAATTAATAGCGAAGCAATAACAAACGATTTTTTGTGGAACACAATTTTTGAGTATTTGGAAGGAGGTTTGTAACTTGGCAAAAAGTGATGTAATAGAAGTTGAAGGAACTATATTAGAAAAATTACCTAATGCTATGTTTAAGGTCGAAATCGAGGGCGGACATGTAGTTCTTGGTCATATATCTGGTAAACTTAGAATGAATTTTATTAGAGTCTTACCAGGAGACAAAGTAACTGTTGAGCTTTCGCCGTATGATCTTACTAAGGGACGTATTATTTGGCGTTCAAAGTAAAGAAAGGAGAATTAAAATGAAAGTACGCCCATCTGTAAAAAAGATATGCGAAAAATGTAAGGTAATTAAAAGAAAAGGTCGTGTATGTGTGATTTGTGAAAATCCAAAGCACAAACAAAAACAAGGCTGATATTAAAGGAGGTGTAGAGATTAATGGCACGTATTGCAGGTGTTGACTTACCAAAAAATAAACGTGTTGAGATTGGGTTAACTTATATTTATGGTATAGGTAGACCAAGTTCAAGAAAAATTTTAGAAGCAGTTGAGATAGATTTCGATACGAGAGTTAAAGACTTAACTGATGAACAAACAGATAAAATAAGAGCAGAAATTGATAAAACTATGACAGTTGAAGGTGATCTTCGTAGAGAAGTTGCTCTTAATATTAAAAGGCTTGTAGAAATTGGTTCTTATAGAGGCATTCGCCATAGACGTGGACTTCCAGTTCGTGGTCAAAAAACTAAAACTAATGCAAGAACAAGAAAAGGCCCTAAAAAAACTGTGGCTAATAAGAAAAAATAGGAAATAAAGGAGGTTAAAAAATGGCGGCAGTAAAGAAAAATGCCAAAAAGTCTACTACTAAAAGACGACGTGATAGAAAAAATGTTGAGAAAGGAATGGCACATATCCAGTCAACATTTAATAACACAATGGTTACTTTAACAGATGCACATGGAAATGCTCTTTCTTGGGCTAGTGCAGGCGGTTTAGGTTTCCGTGGCTCAAGAAAATCTACTCCTTATGCAGCTCAAATGGCAGCAGAAACAGCGGCAGCAGCGGCTATGGAATATGGATTAAAACAAGTAGAAGTTATGGTTAAAGGACCTGGATCTGGAAGAGAAGCAGCAATTCGTGCTCTGCAAGCAGCAGGACTTGAAGTTACTTTGATTAAAGACGTTACTCCTGTGCCACATAATGGTTGTAGACCACCAAAACGTAGAAGAGTATAATATCACCCCAAGAATAATTGAAAAAATAAAGGAGGGGTCATTGGGTGTTGGAATTTGAAAAACCAAGTATTGAAATAAAAGGCTTATCAAACGACGGTAAGTATGGTTGCTTTGTAATTGAACCGCTTGAGCGAGGTTATGGAATGACCTTAGGAAATGGACTTCGAAGAATTTTATTATCTACACTGCCTGGTGCGGCAGTAAGTAATGTTAAATTTGAAGGGGTTCTGCACGAATTTAGCACAATACCTGGAGTTAAAGAAGATGTTTTAGAAATAATTCTAAATCTTAAAGGACTTTCTATTAGAGATTCAAGCAATAATTTAGAGCCTAAAACTGCATATATTGAAACAACAGGTGAAGGCGTTGTTACTGCTGCAAGTATAAAATGTCCATTAGGTATTGAAATTCTTAATCCCGATATGTATATAGCAACCTTAGACGGAGATAAAAATACTAAACTATATGCGGAGCTTACAATAACAAATGGACGTGGATATGTAGGAATAAGTAAACTTAAAAAGTCTGAACTTCCTATTGGAGTAATTCCTATAGATGCAAGTTACACTCCTGTTGAGCGAGTCAATTTTAAAGTTGAAGACACCCGTGTAGGACAACAAACTGATTATGATAGACTTACCCTAGAAGTTTTTACGAAGGGCACTGTCCGTCCAGATGAGGCAATAAGTCTTGCAGCAAAAGTTTTAAGTGAACATTTAAATATTTTTATTGATTTATCTGAGCATGCTAAACGTGCAGAAATTATGATAATAAAAGAAGATGATACTAAAGAGAAAACTTTAGAAATGGCCATTGAGGAGCTTGATTTGTCGGTAAGGTCATTTAATTGTCTAAAACGAGCTGGAATTAATAATGTACAAGATCTTACTAATAAAACTGAAGAAGAAATGATGAAAGTCCGAAATCTTGGTCGAAAGTCATTGGAAGAAGTTTTCAAAAAATTAGAAGATTTAGGTCTTGCTCTTAGACCTATGGAAGAGTAAAAAGGAAAAAGGAGGGAAAACCAGAAATGTCACAAAGAAAATTAGGACGTTATGCATCTGCGAGAAAAGCTTTACTTCGTAACCAAGTAACTAATCTTTTATATCATGGAAAGATTAAAACTACTGAAGCTAAAGCAAAAGAAATTCGTAAAATTGCAGAAAAAATTATTGCTATGGGCGTCCGAGAACACAATAACTATGAAGAAATTACTGTAACTGCTAAAGTCCCTAAAAAAGATGCAAATGGTAATAGAATTAAAGAAAAAGTTGAAGGACAAAAAACAAAAATAGTTTTTGAAGAAGTAGAAAAAACTATTAAAAAAGATAGTCCATCTCGTTTGCATGCTAGAAGACAAATGCTTAAATTCTTGTATCCTATAACTGAAGTTGAAAAAATGAGAAGACGTAAAGCAAAAAAAGTTGACTTAGTGGATAAAATTTTTAGTGAAATTGCTCCAAAGTATACTAACAGAAATGGTGGATATACTAGAATTACAAAACTAGGCGCAAGAAAAGGCGATGCTGCTCCTGAAGTTATTATAGAGCTAGTATAGTTGTAAAAAGTAAAGCTCAGTTCCTTATTGGAAAGGAGCTTTTTTAATTAGATATTAAATTTCTTATTTTAATGTAATGCAAAATAATATTATATCTTAATTATAAAAAATTACATATATGAATAAAATTTTAAAATAAACATAATATATAAATAAATTAAAAAAACTGGGAGGAAAGTATGATTGATTTTAAAAACACACCTTTTGCAGGGTTAAGAACAGCTGACGATAAGGAATTTGACGATTTAATTAATCCTATACTTATACGTGATGAAGAAATTTTAGCTTCATATAAAGCAATAAGAGATGGAATGGTTTTCACAAATAAAAGAATTATTGCTATTAATGTTCAGGGGCTAACTGGGAAAAAGATAGATTTAACTTCTATGCCATATAATAAAATTCAAATTTTTTCGGTTGAGACTGCGGGTACATTTGATGTAGATAGTGAATTAGAGATTTGGTTTTCTGGTGTGGGAATAATTAAATTAAATTTTGCTGCTGGTTCTAATATAGTTAAAATATGTAAAATTATTTCTAAATATACACTTTAAAAATTAATTTTAAAAGACCAATGAGCATGCTCTTGGTCTTTTTTTATGCATTAAAATATGATATACTACTAACAGAATTTAAAAAAAATTTTTAAATTTATTTGACAGCAACATTGGTTTAAGTTTTAGTCTTTTATGTTTAATCTATTTCACTCATAAAATTAAGCTAGATGAAAAATTAAATAAAAAGGAGCAAGATATGGCAAAATTAATCAAAGAAGTATTAATTAAAGAAAATATTAAGATTGCAACAGATATTTATAAAATGGCTTTAGAAGATGTTCAAATTGCTAAATCAGCAGATATTGGGATGTTTATTAATATATATCCCAAAGACTCCAAGTTATTATTACCACGACCTATAAGTATAAGCGAAATATCAGATAAAACTATTACAATTATATATCAAGTGGTAGGAGATGGAACCAATGAATTATCAATGTATAAAGTTGGCGACAAAATTCGAATCAGTTCTGCTCTTGGACATGGATATAAAATTCAAAATGTAGATACACATATCTTAGTTGGTGGTGGCATAGGCGTACCTCCTCTTGTAGAGCTTGCAAAAAGAATACCTAATAAGAAAATTGCTGTGTTAGGATTTCGAAATGAACCAATTTTAATAGACAGATTAAAAGAAGCGGGAGCTGAAGTTTATATTGCAACTGAAAGTGGAAGAGTAGGATTTAAAGGTAATGTTATAGAATTACTTAAAGATAAAGGAATTTATGGAGATTATTATTATGCTTGTGGTTCAAAGGGTATGTTAAAAGCAATTAAAAAATATTGTGCTGAAATTGGAAAAGAAATTCAACTATCATTGGAAGAAAGAATGGGATGCGGATATGGGGCTTGCGTAGGGTGTGTTGCAAAAGTAGATGGAAAAAATGCTAAAATTTGTGTTGAGGGACCTGTATTTATTGGTGATAAGGTGACCTTATCATGATCGATTTAAGTGTTAAAATATGTGAAATTGAATTTAAAAATCCAATAACAACAGCATCGGGTACATTTTCAATAAAAGATACAAGTGAATTTTATGATCCTTCAGAGCTTGGAGGAGTTATTACAAAAGGGGTGTCAAATATTCCTTGGGAAGGAAATCCCACCCCACGAATTGCTGAAACATATGGTGGTATGTTAAATTCTGTTGGGTTACAAAATGCTGGTATAGATAGTTTTATAGAAAATGAATTAGCTCTTTTAAATCAATTAAATACAAAGATAATAGTAAATATTGCCGGACGAAGTATTGAAGACTATTGTGAAGTTGCTGAAAAATTAAATGATACAAGTGTTGATATGCTTGAAATTAATATATCTTGCCCAAATGTAAAACAGGGTGGCATAGGATTTGGCACTAGCACAAAACTTGCATCTTTAGTAACAAAAGAAGTTAAAAAAGTAACAAAAAAACCAATAATTGTAAAGCTTACTCCAAATGTAACAGATATTACAGAGATTGCAAAAGCTGTTGAAGATGCAGGAGCAGATTGTATCTCGCTCATTAATACTTTACTCGGAATGAAAATAGATGTAAATCGTTTTACTCCTATTCTTAAAAATAAAGTTGGTGGACTTTCTGGTCCTTGTATAAAACCTATTGCAATTAGAATGGTCTACCAAGTTAGACGAGCAATCAAATTGCCTATCATAGGTCTTGGCGGAATTATGACGGCAGAAGATATGGCAGAATTTTTACTTGCTGGAGCAGATTTAGTTAGTATAGGTACAGCAAGCTTTAATAATCCTTTAGTTTTAATTGATATCAAGAAAAATTTTATTGAGTATATGATTAAGCACAATTTTAAAAGTATTTCTGAATTAAAATCCGCATTTGTAGAATAAAAATAAATTTTATAAATCTAAAATATTTTCTGGGCTGTAAATCATAGCCCTATTTTTGTATAAAAAATACATTTGCTCTTATTTTTTAGTATTGTAGGAGAAGTATTATAAAAAATATATCTTTTGAAAAAAATAAAAATTATAATTTTACATATTTATGTAGAAAAAATTAAAATTATATGTTATAATTATATATAAATAGTATCCATAATCAATCTCTGAAATCGGGGAATGAATTGTTTTATCTTAAATAATGGGGGATTTTATATGAAAAAAACAAAATTTATTATAGCATTAATGAGCATCGTGTCCATAAGTACGAGTTTAATGGCAACAGAAAATATAGATATTGTAAGTGGTGAAAGAATTGAAGTAGCAATGAATGTAGCTCCAGAGAAAACAGGACGAGAAATTCATGTATATTCAAAGGAAATTCCTTGGAATGTGTATGCAATAAAAACAAATGACACTATATCGACGATAGCAGATGCGTTAAATCAGGCAGTAGAAGGAGATACCATTGTATTACATGAAGGAATTTATCGTGAAGTGCTCAATGTAAAAAAGGATAATATTACAATTAAAGCTAATGAGGGAGATTATGTTTTAATATCTGGAAATGAAATTGTTAGTAATTTTGTGCCCGAACCAACAATGTCAGGTGTATTTGTGACAGATGTTGCTCCAAATTATAAAGAAACTAATTTGCAATTTACACAAGTTTTTGTTAATGGAAACTATGCTGAAATTGCACGATTTCCAGATAAAACGATTGATGATTATATGATGCCTATTGAAGACGGAAGCGGTTATAGTAAAACTGTTAATATTTCAAAAGGGCAAGGAATCGTAGATGGTAAAGTAACTTTTGACGAAGGAAAACTTCCAAATGTAGATTTAACAGGAGCTCAATTTAGAGGGCTTAATGGTAAAAATGCAGAATATGTTTTTGGAAATGTTACTTCATCTAAAGGAAATACAATTACATTTAAGCCAAGTTCAAATAATAACTGGACTAAAGCGGCCGAAATAAAAGAAGGTTATCATGATTTTGGATTTGGATTTGTTATGCATAAAAATCTTTTAGACCATCCTGGAGAATGGTTTGTTGAAGATGGAAAGATTTATTATATGCCTGAAAATGGCACAATGGATGGACTTCAAGTAGAAATGCAAGTTAGACAAAAAGTATTGGTACTTAATAATACTACTGGTGTAACTATTGATAATATTAATTTTGTGGCAGGTAATGGAGATATAAACAATGTCGATGGAGCAACGATTAACAATTGCACATTTAGATATTTGCAACCATTTTATACTACAAAAGGATATGGTATAAATGATAATAGATATTCTGGTATTTATGGTGAAAATGTAACAAATACTGCATTTACAAATACGTATCTTGGTCGTACTTGGGGAACCGGAGTTACTATATATAAAGGAGATAATAATTCATTTATCAATTGTATTTTTGAAGATATTGGTTGGATTGGTACATTTACAGCGGGAGTTTATAGTTCTGCTGATAATACTTTGATTCAAGATTGCTCATTTAAAGATCAGGGAAGATTTCAAGTTAGGGTAGATAAAGATATTAAAATTGATATACTTCATTCGTCTTTTGAACGAGCTATGAAAATGGGCGAAGATGCAGGACCTCTTGAGTTTACAAGTACAGGAAAAATTGCGCCACTTGACCTTGGTGGCTCTGAAATTGCATATAATAAAGTATTTGACTTACATGGTGTTCCAGTAAGCTCTGGTAGTTATAATAAACAATTTGTTGTTGCATTTTATATGGAAGATGTTAATAATTATACTGCTCATCATAATCTTGTATATGATATTACAGCTAATAGTTATGATGGACCTGAAAAACTAATTCGTGATGGAAGATTTTTATATTTGGGACCTCGCTATAATGCAATGAATGAGCCAGTTAATTATTATAACAATACAGTTAGTGATACTGATACTACTATTGGTATTTGGAATATACAAATTGGAAATTTTGAAGAGCTTAAAGCTGGTGGTTTACAGCAAGAAGAGCATACTGGAGTGATGACAGATGGGCATTTTGTCAATAATATATTTAGTGAAGGTGAATTTAGTATAAATTATTCTGCACAAAATTTAACTCCAACAGGTGCTAGTAAAGGTTGGGCAGATATACCTGACAATAAGTGGAAGAGCATTAAAACTAATGATATGGATGAATTTTTTGAGCATTCTGCAAAAGTTGATTATTTCTTTTATCCAGAAACTAATATAGTAATTGAAGATGGTGATGAAAAACAAAATTATATTGACCCAGAAAATGGTGACTTTAATCTTAAATCTAGCTCAGATGCAAAAGGTGAAGGAACTCATATTGAAGGGATAACTTCATCAGCTAATCCAGATCTTGGCGCATTAGAAGGAAGCGATTATGTTTTATCTGCAGGAGCTACACTTCAAATAAGGGAATTTAAAGAAGTTCGTTAAGAAATATTGATTTATCTCCCAGATTTATATAGCTGGGAGATTTTTTAGAAATTATTCTTTTACAAAAATAGTTGCATTAATGGTCATAGTTTGTGGACCATAATAATAGTTCATTCCAGCTTTTTCACATTCTTTACTAACAAAAAGTCCACATGCTTCCATACTATAATTTAATTCTTCAGGAAATCGACAAGGTGAATTAGGATATGTACATCCTGCTGTTTTACATTTATTGCATCCACCTGCTCCCATAGCTAAAACTGTCTTATTCATACTTCTTAATTGACGAGCAAGAATTGCAAGACTATCTCTACATCTCTTTTGAGCTTTTTGTATTGCGTCCCAATCGTAATCATCTTCCATCTTTTCAGTTGCTTGCAAAATCATAGCATAATTGTATCCTTTAACGCGTTCAGTCACTTCTTCTAAAGTACCACATGCGGGAGGACATGACCAATTTGTATTATAATTTCCACATTTATTTATTTCACACATTTCTCGGATGGAAGGTAAGAATTCCATTTTTTCTATCTCCGCATATCCAGCATGGTCAAATCCAGCATTCTCAGCCATTTTTATTGTAAGTGTTCGAGCATTTTCATTTATAAACATAATAATATTAATCCTTTTCTTAATATGATAAAATATATTATAACAAAATTAAATTATTAATTCAATTAAATTTGACAAAGTATGTTATAATATTAATGAAAGGAGTAAAAATATGAAATATGAATTAAGTAAAGAAGAAATGCAAGAAAATAAAGAGCTTATTTTAGAATTATTTGATAATAATATAAAAAGAACTGGAGCAGATAAATTAAAAGACTGGTTAATAAATTCTGACTTTTTTACTGCACCTGCATCAACACGGTTTCATTTGTCTTGTGAAGGAGGACTTGCTCAGCATAGTTTAAATGTATATAACCGTTTGATAAAAGAAATTAAAAGCGAATATGAAAGTGTAGAAAACTCACCTTATTTATTGGAAAGCTTAGTAATAGTAGGGTTATTACATGATGTTTGTAAAGTTGATTTTTATGAAGTTGAGATGAGAAATGTAAAAAATAAACTTACTAATAAATGGGAGCAAGAGCCTTTTTATAAAATAAATGACAAATTACCAATAGAGCACTCAAGCAAATCTCAATATATAATACGTTCATTTATTGAATTAACTAGAGATGAAAGTATTGCAATAATGTCACATATGGGGGCATTTGATAGTGCTGTTAAAGGTGGCAGTTTTACTATAGTAGAAGCATTAAAAAAATTTGAGCTTGCACTTTTACTTCATATTGCAGATTTAAAAGCAACTGATATAGATGAGAAAAAAACTTTTTAATATTTTTCCTTTTAGAATATTTTTCTGAAAGGATTTTTTAATTTTCTATAGACTAATTATGATAAAAATGATACAATAATAATACAAAAAGTTACAAGAAAGGAGCTAACCCATGGCAAAAAAACTCAACCAACCAGAGCTTAATAGTTATAACCTAGATGTTTATCGAAAAAATAATGATCAAAAGATTATAATACCTAATACATATAAACAAAATATACACTATTGGGTTATTATAACTAAAATATTACCGGTAATAGTTTTTTTTGCAGTTATATTAATAATTGCAATCTTAGTAAGACAATATGTAGATGTACAATCTGTTTCTTATCAAGAAGTGTCAATGGGATCTATCAATAATAATAACTTTTTAGAAGGACTAATCATAAGAGATGAAATAATTTATGCTAGTCCAGTAACAGGAAACTTTACTTATTTTATAGAAGAAGGACAAAAAATAAAAAAGGATGCTCTTATTGGAACAGTTGCAACCAATTCTATACCACAAGATTACGAAAAGGAGCTACAACCATTTAATATCACTGATGATTATATAAAAAAAAATATATCAAATATTTTTATAAAAAAACAAGAATTGGATTATATCGATTTAATAGATAAATATAATCAGACATCGGATAATTTATTAAAAGAAGAAATTAATAATTTACGACTAGAAATTGACAAAATCATGCAAAAAAAGAATGCTACTTATAATGAAAATAAAAATATAGCAAATAATGCTAACTATCAATCTATTTATACAAATTCAGTAGAAGTTTTATCTCAAATAGCTGGAACAATATCATACAAAATTGATGGATATGAAAATCTACAAAAGGAGATGAAATATAAAGATTTTACTAAACTTATTGAGGATATTCCATTAGAAGATATCCAAGAAATCAGTCTTAGTGTAAACCAAGATGAACCCTTATTAAAAGTTATTTCAGATTATATATTTAATATTGTAACTTATGTAGATAGAGAACAAGGTACAGATTATCAGGTTGGAAAAGAATATAAACTAAGCATTCAAAATCAAGCAAAAAACAAATTAAATGCTACATTAATTAGAAAAGAAAATGATGATGGTATGACAAAGCTTATTTTTGAAATAAAGGAGTACTTGATTAATTTTTTAGATAATAGAAAAATAGAATTTATTATAGGAGAAGTTGAAACTACAGGATTAAAAATACCTCTAGAATCAATTGTCGAAAAAAATATTATTTCTATTCCAAGCTCTTATGTTGTAATACAAAAAGACAAATATGATAATAATATATATGGTATAAATAAAATAACATCAGTTGGTCCTAGCTTTACCGAGATAGAAATATATTCAAGAACAGATGATATAACAAATATATTTTTACCAGCCTTCGATGAAGATATTAAAATAAATGATACAATATTTAATATTGAAACTGGCGAAACATATATTCTGGATAAAATTGAAATTATTACTGGAGTTTTTGTAATTAATCAAGGGTTTGCAAAATTTAAGGAAATAGAAATTGCAGTTGAAAATGCAGAATATGCTGTTTTAACAACTGATTCTTCAACAGAATTGGAGCAAAAAGACCAAATAATTTCAAATCCTAAGGGAATAGAAGAAAATGATTTGGTAAAAGATTTTAATTTAAAAAATAAGTAGGTGTGAGTGATATGGAAGAAAGATTAGCAGAAATTAGAGAGCAAATTGAGCTTTTAAAAAAGCCTGATCAAGATGTATTATTAGTAGCTGTATCAAAAACTTGTCCAATTAGTCAAATTGAAGAAGCCTATAATCTTGGTGTAAGAGATTTTGGAGAAAATAAAGTGCAAGAGCTTTTGGATAAGATGGAAAATACTGACTTACCTATTAACTGGCATTTTATTGGAAATTTACAAACTAATAAAGTAAAGTATATTGTTGGAAAAGTATGTCTTATTCATTCTGTCGATAGTATAAAACTTATGTTAAAAATTGAAAAAGAAGCAAAGAAAAAAAATGTTTGTGTCGATATTTTATTAGAAGTAAATATTTCAGGCGAAAAAAGTAAACATGGATTTAAAGAAGAAGATATTAATGAAGTGTTAGAAGTGGCTAATACACTATATTTTGTAAAAGTAAAAGGACTTATGACAATGGCACCATATACAGTACCTAAAGCAGAATTACAAGAAATATTTAGTAAACTTTATAAAAAATTTATTGACATGCCTGTGCAAAAGTTAGATAATATAGAAAATGAAGTTTTATCAATGGGAATGACTAGGGACTATAAGGAAGCGATATTATGCGGTTCTAATTGTATACGAATAGGCACTTATATATTTAAAGGTTAAAATAAATAAGGGGGGGAAATTATGTTAAGTTGGATTAAAAATATGTTTGGTCAAAATTATGATGAAGATATGGATTATTATGATGATGAAATTATAGCACCACCGCCAATAGAAAATAAGGCGACAACTGAAGTGCACGAACATGAGCAACCTTATGTTCCTGCTACTCCAATACGCGCAGTACAATTAGCTAAAGAGAAAAAGGAGGTAAGTCTAACTGAGTTAGTAACTATAACTATGTCAGGCTATGCAGCAACAGGTGACATTGCAAAATATATTAAAGATAAAAGACCACAAGTTGTAAATATGGAGAGGTTATCAGACCCTGAAATACAACGTGCTATCGATTATTTATCAGGAGTTAGTTACGCTGTAAATGGAACTTTAGAAATGTTTACTCCAAAAATTTATGTTATTTTGCCAGAATACGTTACTCTAAAAAAAGATTAAATTTATGAAAATTAATTGGGAAAATATTAAAAATGAAGAAGAAAAATTATTTTTAAAACTGATTAGTGACTATATGCAAAAATCCTGTATAGGATATAGAGAGTTTTTTACCGATTTTTATGAAGCTCAATGGATTAATGGAGTTTTATCTAAATATACAAATAACTATACTCTAATAGGAGGATATCCCAATGCAAATCGTGTTATTGTTTGCATTACTCCATTTATTCAGTCAAAAATTGATCCTATAAAAGTGCTTAAAATAGAAGTAAAAACAGGATTGGGTAAGGAGCTAACACATAGAGATTTTTTAGGTAGTATTTTATCTCTTGGTATAGAAAAAACTAAGCTAGGAGATATAATTATTACATCGTTTGGAGCATATGTGTTTTGTAAGGCTGATATTGCAGAATATATACAATTTAATTTGATAAAAATAGCTCGGTTTACAAAAATAGAAATTTCTATAGTATCAAAAAACGAGATAGAAATAGAAGCGCCAAAATTTGAAGAAATAAAAACTACAGTTGCCTCATTAAGAGTAGATGTTATATTATGTTCTATATTTAATATTTCAAGGAATGAATGTAGTAAGCTAATTAAAGCAGAACGAGCTAAACTAAATGGTCATGTAATAAATGACTCATATATTGCAAAAGAAGGTGATACTCTTACACTTAGGGGCTATGGAAAAATGCAACTTGATGAAATAGCAGGTCTAAGTAAAAAGAAAAAAATTTATATTAAGGTTAAGAAATTTTAATTAAAGGGGTTACTAAATGTTGCAAATTGAAGATATCACGAAAAAAGAATTTAAAAAAACTACATTGAATCGAGGATATAGTATAGAGGATGTCGATTTATTTATGATGGAAATTATAAATTCTATGGAAAACATAACCGCTGAAAATCGTGAATTGAAAGAACAAAATTCAAATTTAACACAAGCAATTCAATATTACAAATCTATGGAACAAACTATACAAAATGCTCTTGTTCTTGCTGAAAAAACTGCTGCTGATACAAAACGAGATGCAGAAGAAATAGCTAATAATAAAAAAGAAGCTATATTACGTGATATAGAAACAGTAAAAAATGGTGCAAAATCAGATGCAAAAAAAATGCGAGAAGAAGCCAAATTAGAAGCTAAAAAATTAAAAGATGAAGCTAAATTAGAAGCTAAAAAACTTCAAGATGAAGCTGCCAAAAAAGTGCAAGAACTTGACTCTAAAAGTAAAGAATTGATTAAAAAAAATAAACAAGAATTGCAAAAGTTAATGAAATCTTATAGTGAATTTAAAAAAAATATTAAATCTATTATACAAGAGCAACTTAACAATCTTGAAAAACCTAGTCCAGCAGATGAAATTGAAAGTTCCATTAAACAATTGGTAGGAGACGTTGAAAAAAATCCTGTTTTAAAATCAACAACATCTCAATCTAAATTTAAAACTCAAAATCAAGCTCCAACAGAGCAATCATCAACTCAATCTACTCCAAATATTAAAAAAGATTTACCAATTTATGATGAAGCAGAAATAAAAAAAACTGCTGGTACTATAGAAACACTTTTAAGTGATGCTATAGAAGGAATGAGTTTTGAAATGACTTATTCTAAAAAATAAAAAAATCTAATTTAGAAAGGTAAAATATGACGATATTATTAATATTTATTTCTATTGCGCTTATTATTTTAGATCAAATTGTAAAACGATGGGCCGTAACAAGTCTTAAGGGTGCCAATGATATTGAATTTATAAAAGAAGTCTTTCATTTTGCTTATGTAGAAAATAGAGGAGCAGCATTTGGAATTTTACAAAATAAACAATGGTTTTTTGTTATAATTACTTTATTAGTGCTTATAATAATTATATTTTATTGGCGTAAAATTCCTACAACTAAAATAGGAATATTTTATAAATTTAGTCTGATGTTAATCATAAGTGGTGCAATTGGAAACTTAATAGATAGAGTTTATTTAGGATATGTAGTAGACATGTTTTATTTTGTACTCATTGATTTTCCAGTATTTAATGTTGCAGATATATGTGTTGTAACGGGTACAATATTTTTTGCAGGAGCTCTTATAGTAGAAGATATAAATATCTCTAAAAAAAATAAAATAGAAAAAGGATAGTGTTTTGAACGAAAAAATATTTTTAACCGTAGAAAATATAAAAGAAGTAAGAGTAGATAAATTTTTAACCGAAAATATCACAAACTATACACGCTCATATATTCAAAAACAAATTGATCAAGGTAATTTATTTGTAAATGGAAAAACTGTACCTGCACGTTTTAAAGTAAAGTATGGTGATAAAATTGAATTTTATGTTGCTGCTCCAAAAGAAATTAATATTGTTCCAAAAGAAATCGAACTAGATATTATATATGAAGATAGCGATATTTTGATTATAAATAAACCACAAAATATGGTTGTTCATCCTAGTGCAGGTCATTATGATGACACATTAGTAAATGCTTTGCTCTTTCATGTAAAAGATAGTTTATCAGGAATTAATGGAGAAATTCGACCAGGAATTGTTCATAGGATTGACAAGGATACTACAGGCCTTTTAATGGTAGCTAAAAATGATACTGCTCATGTATTTTTATCCGAGCTTCTAAAAGAACATAATATAGAAAGAAAGTATGAGGCATTAGTTTATGGAAATATAAAAGAAGATTATATAAATATAGATAAGCCTATTGCAAGAAATCCAAAAGACCGTAAAAAGATGGCTATTGTTGAAAATGGTAAAAGAGCTATCACAGAATGTCGTGTAATAGAACGTTTTAAAAATGCAACTCATGTAGAACTTACTTTGCAAACAGGCAGAACGCATCAAATAAGAGTTCATCTAACAAGTATAGGTTATCCTCTACTAGGTGACCCATTATATGGAAGAACAAAACATTTATTTAATTTGCAAACTCAGATGCTCCATGCTGGAGTACTTGGATTTATACATCCAACGAAAAAAGAATTTATGCGTTTTACAACCAAACCACATACAGAATTTTTAGAAACTATTACTAAACTTAGAAAAATACAGTAAAAACAAAATATTCAGCTCTAATATAATATATAGAGCTGAAATAATATAATTAATGATTGTCATTACTCAAATAAAATTCTTCCTCATCTTCATTAAAACTTTCTCCAACTAATGCATCAACTAAATTTACAGCATGGTCTGAAATTCTTTCTAAGTTTGATATTGTATCCAAAAATACAATTCCTGCAAGAGGACTACATTTTTCTTCTGAAAGCCTTTTAATATGTCTTTTTCTAAGACGAGTTTCCATTTTGTCTACTTTATTTTCAAGTTCATATACTTTTTTAGCACTTTCAATATTCTCATTCATAAAAGCATTTAATGCATTATTATATGTTTCTAGTACCAGATTAGTCATATTTGTAAGTTCTTCTATTGCACTATCTGAAAAAATTGCATTATCACGTATAAGATTTTGAGCGAGCTCTACCAAATTTTCTGCATGATCTCCTACTCTTTCAATATCTCCGACATTATGAAATAACGTATTTATTTGTGAATGTTCTTTTTCTGATAATGGAACATTTGATAATTTTACAAGATAATTATTTATTTCATGTTGAATTTTATTAATTTTTTTCTCTCTTTCAATAACTTCAGCTATTTTATTTTCATCTTTATTTAATAGTGCATAAAAAGCTGTTTTCAAGTTTTTTTCTGCAAGCATACTATATGCATGAACTTCTTTTACCGCACTTTGTACTGCAAAAGATGGAGTTTCAAGCATTCTTTCATCAAGATGAATTAGCTCTTTAGACATAGGAACAGAAGAATCTGATATAATTTTTGTAGCAATTTTTACGAGCAATGTTGCAAAAGGAAATAGTAATAAAGTATTTAAAATATTAAATATACTATGAACAATACTTATTTCGAAAGTTGTAATTAAAGTATTTCCAAATGCTGGAATCACAAATTGGAAAGTGATTACTCCAATTATTCCAAATAATATTGAGCCTATTATGTTAAAAAGAAGATGAATAACAGCAGCTCTTTTGGCATTTGTATTTGCGCCAATACTTGATAATATTGCTGTCACACAAGTTCCAATGTTTTGACCAAGTATAATATAAATTGCAGTGTTCCAAGGCACAATAGCAGCAATTGCAAGAGCTTGTAGTATTCCGACTGATGCAGATGAGCTCTGAATTATTGCTGTAACAAGTGCCCCAGTAAGTATTCCAAGAATTGGATTGGCTCCAAGTGTCATAAATAAATCTTTAATTTCTTGAAGCTCACGAAGTGGCTTTACTGCTCCACTCATCATATCAAGACCTAAGAAAAGAGCACCAAATCCAAATATAATTTGAGCAATGTATTTAATTTTTTGTTCTTTTGCAATCATACTTAATCCGACACCAATTGCTACAAGAAGAGGTGCTATTGTAGATGGAGATAACCAATCTACCCAATCACCAAGTGATACAATCCATGCAGTAACAGTTGTTCCGATATTTGCTCCCATTATTACACCGACTGCCTGAGTAAGTGACATAAGTCCAGCATTTACAAAGCCTACAATCATAACTGTTGTAGCAGATGAACTTTGAACAACTACAGTAACAATCGCTCCAACTAAAACACCTAAAATACGATTATTAGTAAGAGCTCCTATCAAATTTTTCATTTGATTGCCTGCTGATTTTTGAAGCCCTTCTCCCATATAATTCATACCAAATATAAAAATACCGAATCCCCCAATAAAACTGAGAGCCATTTGTGTAAAATCCATAATTACCTCCAAGTGTTTTTCTAAATATTACCATATAAGTATAAAATATGCAAGTTTTTATTTTAAATAGAATATAAAAAAATGTCTTTTTTTATATAACATAAAAGTTATATATATTTTTTTTGAAAATACAAAAAAAAATAAAACTATTATGTATTTTATCTCAAATAAATATAAAAAAATTACTATAATATGTTAATTAAAACTAAAATCAAGATATTAATGATATTATAAATATTTTTGGTGATAATATGTTTAACCGTTAAATTTAAAAAAAGAGGGATATTATATGAATAGGAAAATACTATTAATTTTACGCTTCCGATTGGTAAGAGCTTCTTGCTAAAAACTGTTAAATAAGGTATAATGTGAAAAATGACAATATTTTTTACTCGAAAGAGAAAGGAGTTATCCTATGATTATTGAACAAAATTTTTTTAAAAATATTCCTTTAGGATATGATATTATAGTAAAATTATTAAACTTTGAAAAACAATTACTTGAAGCACAAAATCAAATTAGAGAGCTACCTCTTGGATATAGAATACGAAAAGTAAATAATACAAATATATTTAAATTTAGACTAAATAATAGTGACCGTATTTTATTTACTTTTATTAAGAGTCGTCAAAATGTAGGTAATGATATTGTTTTTTTAAGCTATGTTAATCATGATGCTCAAATAAGAAAAGCACATAATTACAATGTACATAAAATTAAGTTGTTAGATATAAGTGTATCCTTATCTGAACAAGAATATCAAGAAGATGCTACAGACAAATATATAGAAAAAATATATCATAAATCATTTGATTTATCTTCGTTTAAAGGCTTTGTAATAAATGAGAAAGATTTGGAAAAAATAATTGTAAATGAGCAAACTAATTTTGCTCAATATCTTTCTCATGAACAATTCGATGTTTTAAAATCTATGGAAAATCAAATATTGCTAACTGGAGCAGGTGGTACAGGAAAAACTATTGTTCTACTTCACATTTTATCACTTGTTAATGTACATAGTAGCTCATTGTATTTGACTTATACTGATTTATTACTAGAAAAAGCTCAGCAAGATTATCAAATATTTAAAGAAAATAATAATTTGGAATTTATAACTGTTAGAAAATTACTGAGCAAGTTAAGTAACATCGATATTAAAGAGATATTAACAACAAATCAAATAAGATCATGGTTAAAAGCTGAAAAATATAAATATCGAATAATACAAATAAAAGAAATTCATGAAATTGTAGCAGAAATTAGAGGAGTACTTACAGGATATCTGGGGCTTGAATATATAGGCGCTCAAAATAAAATAAAAAATAATCAAAAATTATTGTCTTTAGACTCTTATTTAAACATACCAAAGCAGTATTCTATATTTAACAAAGAAGAGAAAGAAGAAATTTATAAAGTTGCATTAGCTTATCAAAAATGGATAAAAGACTATAATCAATATGATGAAAATGATATTGCAGGAAAAATATTAAAGTCAAATAATTTACCTATGTATGATTATATAGTTGTTGATGAAATTCAAGATTTAAGCGAATTGCAAATATATTTAATTAGTAAACTGATTAAGCCAAATGGAAAAATTGTTTGGGCTGGAGATACAAATCAGACAATTTATCCTACATTCTTTAATTTTGGACGTTTAAAAAATTTATATTTTACTTATGAGCAAAAATTAATTTGCAAAGTTTTAACTAAAAATTATAGAGGTACTAGACAAATTACGAATTTAATTAATGAAATTGTTAAATGTAGACAATTATATATAGGTAAGTCTACTGATGATTGTACCGAAGTAGCATTAAAAGATGGAAGTATTCCTAAAATATTAGATTTTAAAGAAAATGAATTTACGTTTTTATTTAATGAATTGTTAGACAAGCATTATTGTGTGGTGGTAGTTGGAAGTGAAAATACTAGAAAAAATTTAATACAAAAATACAAAGGACTCAAGCGGCGTATTTTCCTAATTCATGAAATCAAAGGATTAGAATATGATAATGTATATTGCTATGATTTAATGTCTGAATATAGCGAACACTGGAACGAAATACTAAATTATAAGCATAAAAAAAATAATCATATGAAATATTATTTTAATCTACTTTATGTTGGCATCAGTCGTGCTAAATCTAATTTATTTATCTATGAATCTAAATATAAAGAATTGAACTTTAAACCTTTTGAAATTTGTGAAATAGTAAAAGAATATAATTTAGAAATAGTAGCTCTAACTCAAAAATCTACAGCAAAAGATTGGGAAAATGAAGCAAAAAGACTTGAGCAGGTTGGTCAAACTGAACAATCTCAATTGGCAAGAGAATATGCACAAGAAGCTGAAATCAATGAAAAAAATGAAGTATATTTTAATGATACTTTAGAACTTGAAGACCTAATTTATAAAGCTAATAATGGTGATATAGATGCTCAGTTTAATTTGGGTATGTGTTACAAAAAAGGGATTAAAATAAAAATAGATGCACAAAAAGCCGTAGAATGGTACACAAAAGCAGCTCTGCAAGGACATGCCCAAGCTCAATATAATTTGGGGATATGTTATACCAATAGTGATGGGATAGTTAAAGATTTGAAATGGCATTACGGCAACGGAGCTCAACAGTCTTTAAAAATAGCCGTAGAATGGTATACAAAATCAGCAATGCAAGGATATGCACCAGCTCAATATAGTTTAGGTTCTTGTTATGATGAAGGAATAGGGGTAAATAAAAATTTAGCAAAAGCAATGGAGTGGTATCAAAAGGCTGCTGTACAAAGATATGCACCAGCTCAATATAGTTTAGGGTTGTGTTACGAATTAGAAAAAGATTTGAAAAAAGCAATTGAATTATGGCAAGAAGCTGCAAATCAAGAACATGCTTTAGCCCAATTTAAATTAGCTGAATGTTATGACAACGGTTATGATATAGAACGAGATTTTCATAAAGCTGCTCAATTGTGGGAAAAGGCAGCTATTCAAGAACAAATAGAAGCACAATTTAAAATAGGATTATGTTATAAAAAAGGTGATGGAGTAGAAAAAGATTTGACAAAAGCAATAGAATGGTTTCAAAAATCAGCAATGCACGGATATGCACCAGCTCAATATAGTTTAGGATTAGAATATACTGCGATTAAAGATTTTCATAAAGCTGTAGAAATGTATAAAAAAGCTGCTATTCAAGGACATATTGATGCTCAATTTAGATTAGGGATTTGTCTTGAAGAAGGTAAAGGAACTAGAAAAGATATTAAACAAGCAATAAAGTGGTATAGAAAAGCTTCGGCCAAAGGTCACAGAGCTGCTCAATTTTATTTGGATATGTTAAAAAATATCAAGTAATATATAAAACCTAACTTATTTGATTAAAGTTAGGCTTTTTTAAAACTATTTTTTCTTTTCTACAAACTGCTCAACAACTTCGATTAATTTAGTAGGAATATCTATGTGTTGTGGACAAAGAGGAACACATTTTTTACAATTTACACATTTATCAGCACGAGCTTCCTCAGGGATAGATTTATAATTTGCATTTTTAAATATTTTAGCAGTATTAAATTTTTCAAAGCATGTTGGAATTTGTACACCAAATGGACACGGCATACAATATTGACAACCAGTACAAGGAATACTTTTTAGGTTATCTAGCACATCAATTGCAGTATCAAGAACTTCTTTATCAGTTGCGGAAAGAGCAATAGTTTCTTCGCTCTCAAAAGTGTTAATATTATCTTTTACTTGTTCAAGAGTTGACATACCGCTCAAAATTAGTTTAACATTTGGTAAATTAGCTACAAATCTAAAGGCCCAATTTGCATTAGACAAATTTTGATCTGCTTCTTTAAATATTTTTTGCACTTCTGGAGCAGGATTTGCTAGCATACCACCACGAACTGGCTCCATAACAACGATAGGAGTGTTAGCTGCAGTTGCAATATCATACATTTTTTTTGCATTAAATTTATTCCAGTCTGCATAGTTAATTTGGAGTTGACAAAAAGCAAAGTCATGTAGCTCTAATAATTCTTTAAGACATTCTAAATCTCCGTGGAAAGAAAAACAAAGATGTCTAATTTTACCCTCTTTTTTCTTCTGCTCAGCCCATTCAATAAGCTTCATTTCCTTTATTTTTTCCATTTTGGGTCTATCCATTGCATGGAATAAATAATAGTCAATATAATCCATATCAAGCCTAGTTAAATGCTCTTCAAAAATTCTATTAACATCTTCCATACTATTAGTTTGCCAAAGTGGAAGTTTCGTTGCTACAAAAAAGCTATCGCGGGGATATTTTTTTAAAACTTTTCCTAAAAATACTTCTGATTCTCCGCCATGATATACATAAGCGGTGTCAAAATAGTTTACGCCTTTATTGTATGCTAAATCTATCATTTCTTCACTAAGTTCATAGTCTATACCGCCTTCGTCTTTAGTCGGCATTCGCATAATACCAAATCCTAATAATGAATGGTCTTTATCACCATCATCAAAATTTCTGTAAATCATAATAATCCTCCATTTTTTAAGTTACTTTTTGGTTACTCAGTTTATAGGATGTACCTACTTTACAAATTTCCAAATTAGTATTATTATAGTAAATGTGTAATTAAAATGTCAATATCAAAGAGTTTATTATATAAGGAGATAGCGTAAAATGAAAAATTTTTTAATAAACACTTTATTAGGTGTTGCAGTTATTGCAAGCTTAACAGCGTGTACTCAAGAATCAGAAACAGATGTTATTAAAGTTGGCGTAGATTTAAAATTCCCTCCCTTTTCATATGTAGATGATAATGGAGCTCCAGCAGGATTTGAAGTCGATATTGCAAAGGCATTTGGAGAATTTATTGGCAAAGAAGTTGAAATTGTTAATACAGATTTTGGTCTACTTATACCCGCACTTGAAACAGGTGATGTAGATATATTAATTGCTGATATGTCAAAAACTGCAGAGCGTGCTGAAAAGGTAGATTTTTCTGTCCCATATAGATATACATATACATTAGCACTTGTAAATAAAGATTTTGCAACAGAGCATAATATTACAGATAATATGTCAGAAGAGGAATTTTTTGCAATAGATGATGCAAAATTTGTTGGACTATCTGGTACAAAGGGTGTTTACTATCCTCAGTCTAAAGGAGTTGAAGTTACAGAAGTTACCGAAATAGGAACAGGTTTAATTGAAATTTCAAACGGACAAAATGATGTTTTAATTGCATCAAATGAAGTTCATTCATTTGGAGCAGCAGACCCTGAAAATACCATTGTATATAGTGGAATTAAAACTCAAGATGCTTCAAACTTTGCTGTACGAAAAGGTGATACAGAAATGCTTAATTTGGCAAATGAATTTATTGCATCTATGTATGAAGATGGTGGTTTATATGATCAAATGGCTACAGAATATGACCCTATTATTGCTGAATTCTTAAAAAATCCAGAGCTTGGTCTTAGTTATATTGTTAATCCTGTAAAATAATTATACAGTCATTATTATCCTAATCTAAGTTTATATTTAGATTAGGAAAATTTTTACACATTAAAATGGAGGTAGATATGAAAAAATGTTCCCTCAGAGCTCAATATGGAATTGTTGTGCTCTTTTTTACAATTATAATATTTTTGGCTATGCGATTTACAATTAAAAATCCTAGATATGAACTTATTCTTACAAATTACAACCTGCTAGGAGAAGCATTTTTAAACACAATATTAATTAGTCTTGTTACGCTAATTGGAACTTTAATTCTAGGATTTATAATTTTTGTAATGATGCGCTCTAAAATTACCTACATAAAAGCAATTGCAGAAGTATTTAGTGAAATAATTATGGGTACTCCTTTATTAGTAATGATTTTTTTAGTTGTATATCCTTTTGGTCAATTATTAGGTAATGACAATAAGCTTTTTCTTGGGATATTGGCTATGATTTTATATAATAGTCCATATGTTGCAAATGCATATGAAAGCACAGCGGCAGTTGTAACAGATGAACAATATATTGTGATGAACTTATATAATTTTAAATGGTATGAGCAATATAAATATGTTATCTTACCACAAATAATACGTCCATTTGTTCCATCATTAATAAATAATTTATCGAGTGTAATTAAAGGGTCAGCTCTATTAAATATTATATCTATTCCTGAAATTACATATATGACTACCGTAATTTCTAATAAAAGTTATGCCTTTATTGAGGGATATTATGTTATGTGGCTTATGTATTTAATTGTTACAATTCCTCTTTCACTATTGGCTAAAATTATAGCAAAGAAGGTGTCTCAATGAAAATAAAAATTGATAGTATAACAAAAGTATATGGTAAAACTACCATATTAGATAATATAAGTCTTGATATAGATAATATAAATTCACTTGGAATAATAGGTGAATCTGGCTGTGGAAAATCTACACTATTAAGATTGCTTAGTGGAATTGAAGAACCAGAAGAAGGTGAAATTTTAATTAATGATATATCTCCCATAGTGAAGAAAAAAGAATTTCAGTCAAAAATAGGTGTAGTTTTTCAAAAACATAATTTATTTCCACATCTTAGTGTATATAATAATATTGCTCTTATCTTACACAAAATTAAAAAGATAGATAAATTAGAGACTGATAAAAAAATAAATGCTCTGTTAAAACAATTACGTATTTCAAATGAAGCCAATAAAAAACCTAGCGAAATTTCTGGTGGACAAGCGCAAAGAGCATCTATTGCAAGAGCGTTATCAACTAATCCATCTCTGATATTTTTAGACGAGCCTACTGCTGCTCTTGATCCTCTCATGACACAAGAAGTTTTAAAAGCTATTACTAGCTTAAAAAAAGATGGTCGTCATTTTATATTTGTGACTCATGAGATGCATTTCTTAAAGGATTTTGCAGATTATTTTATTTTCTTGAAACAAGGAAAAGTGATTGAACAAGGTGATAGAGCTCTGCTTAATAATCCTCAAAGCGCTGAATTAAAAGAATTTTTAAAAATATATTAATTAATAATTCATCTTCTCATATATCAATATAGAGCAAAATTTTTCTATCTCTAAATTACTTTAGGAAAAATATCAAGATAACTACCGTACCATATGTATCATTTCCTAAAGTAAATTGACACAACAAATTATTAATTTATACTTGAAAAAAAATTTTTTTTCATTTAAAATATAAAAAAATATATAAAAAGGAACAATAAATGGAATTTAATCATACATCTGTACTTCTTAATGAATGTATAGAAGGACTTAATATAAAAAAAAATGGAATCTATGTAGACGGTACACTTGGTGGAGCAGGACATGCAATAAAAATTTGTAGCCATCTTGATAAAACAGGAATTTTTGTAGGAATAGATCAAGATAATAATGCACTTGAAACTTCAAAAAGTAGGTTAGCAAATAATTTGAATAAAACTTATATAATAAAAAGTAATTTTAATGAAATTGAAACTATATTAAATAATATTAATATAGATAAAATTGATGGAATGCTTCTTGATCTTGGAGTATCTTCTTATCAACTTGATGAAGCAGAGCGTGGTTTTTCGTATATGAAAGATGCAAATCTGGATATGAGAATGAACCAAGATGTAGAGTTTAGTGCCTTTGATGTTGTAAATAATTATAGCGAAGATGATTTATCAAAAGTTATAAAAAATTTTGGTGAAGAAAAATGGGCAAAAAGAATTGCCAATTTTATTGTACAAGCTAGACCAGTTTATACAACATTTCAACTAGTAGAAATAATTAAAAATGCAATACCAAAATCAGCTCGAGTTGAAGGAGGACATCCAGCAAAACGTACTTTTCAAGCAATTCGCATAGAAGTTAATAAAGAAATTGATATAATTGCTCCTGCAATTAATAAGATAGTGGAAAAGCTTAATTTAGGCGGACGATTATGTATAATTACATTTCACTCCTTAGAAGATAGAATTGTAAAACATAAATTTAAAGAGCTTGAAAACCCTTGTATTTGTCCAAGCAATTTTCCAATTTGTAATTGTAATAGACAAAGCCAGATTAAGATATTAACACGAAAACCTATTTTACCATCAGAGCAAGAATTGGCACAAAATTCACGTTCAAAAAGTGCTAAACTCAGAATAGTAGAAAAAATCATTTAACAATATATTTATAAGGAGCAAAGAAAATGTATAAACATCGACCTGAAAAACCAACTCCATTATCGGCTTATAAAAAAACTGCAAATAAACCTGCAAAGCAAAAGCAACAAGCTCCTCTTAAATTAAATTTAAATTCTGTATTTATTACAAGTATAATTTGTATTGCAATTTTATTTGTTTCTTCTTTTTCTTATGTTACTTTAAATTCACAAGTTTTAGAAGCTCAACATCAACTAAAACTGACTAATAAAATTTGGCAAGAAAGTTTAAGCCAGTTAAATAAACTTACTTCCATATTAGCTCAAGCTTATGATTTAGACATTATTGAAGAAAAAGCTGTTAATGAACTTTTAATGCACAAACCACTACCACACCAAATAGTCTACATAGACATAAAAAAGGAAAGTTTTACAGAATATGAATAAAAAACAAATTAAAAATTTATTTAAAATTAAATCTAAATCTGAAACACCTAAAACTAGGAAAACCCGTTTAATAAATCGAATACTAATTTTTATTCTAGTTTATGTAAGTTCTATAGTAATTCTGATTGGAAAAATGGTTTATATTTTAATTAATGATAATAAAGAATATGAGCTTATTGTTTTAGAAGCTCTAGGAACAAAAGATGTTGTTATAAAACCTTTACGTGGAAGTATACTAGACAAAAACCATAAAACTTTAGCTTCCAGCCAAATTACTTATGATATTATTCTTGATCCTAAAACTTTACTTCAAGAACTTTCTAAGGATGCTAGAATGTATACAATAACTAATTTAGCGAAATTCTTTAATAAACCTGAAAAAGAAATTTTGGATATAATAAATAATAATCCTAATACTCATTATAGAGTTTTTGAAAAACATATTTCAATTGACCAACGAGATGAACTTTTAAAATTAAATCTTTCAGGGGTGGCTTACATTCAATCTTTTTCAAGAACATATCCAAAAGGTGATTTCGCATCTGCTCTTATTGGATATTACAATAACGAAACAGGTCGTTTTGGAGTTGAACAATTTTATAATAAACAGTTAAAGGGAGAAGAAGGAAGAATTTTTACCTCTATTACCAGTGGAGAGCTTTTTACAAAAAAAAATATGCCTGTTATTAATGGAGCTTCTCTAGTACTTACTTTAGATGAAGTCATTCAACAAACCGTAGAGCAAGTTATGGATGATTATGTAAAAAAGGCTAAACCAGTAGCAGCTAGTGCTATAATTATGAACCCAAATACAGGCGCAATATATTCTATGTATTCGTATCCTTCATTTAATCCAAATACGTATGGAAATTTAACACAAGAATTGGGAGCAACAACTTGGGATAGTATGTCACCTGAGCAAAAGGCAATTGCTCTTTATACTGCTTGGGAAAATTATAATATTTATAATAGATATGAACCAGGTTCAACATTTAAGCCTTTGATGGTCGCAGCTGCAATTGATATGGGATATTTAGATCCAGAAAATTTTAGAGCAAATTGCACAGGTTCTATAAAAGTTGATGGCGTAATTGTAAAATGTTGGTATGGCCCAGGACATGGTATTCAAACTGTAGAACAAGTTTTGGCAAATTCTTGTAATCCAGGGGTAATAGAGATTGCTGAAATGGTGCCAAACGACGTATTTCATAAATATATGTTGGAATTTGGATTGCTAGAAAAAACAGGAATTGATTTAGCAGGGGAACAAGTAGGAATTATTCATAGTTTAGAAGGATTTGGTCCTATACAAAAAGCAACTTCATCTATGGGTCAAACTTTTATGCTCACACCTATTCAGTTATTAACTGGATTTGCGAGTGTTATCAATGGTGGTTATCTTATTGAGCCTTATGTTGTTTCACATATCATTGATGAAAGTCAGAGCATCATATATTCCAAAATACCAAAAATCAAACGTCAAGTGATATCTAGTGAAACTTCAAAAATTTTAGCACAATATTTAGAAGCTGTTGTATTAACAGGAACAGGAGGTTTTGCAGCTGTCCCTGGATATAGAATTGGTGGAAAAACTGGAACAGCAGAAAAAGGTTATCCTAGAGATGGTTCAACAGAAATACTTTCTTTTGTTGGATATACTCCAATAGATAAACCTGAAATAATAGCATTAGTTTTAATTGATGAAGTTGAAGACGATGAAATTGGAGGTACAGGTTTAGCATTTAGTAAAATAATGACAGAAATTTTACCTTATATGGAAATTTTTGCTGATAATAAAAAACCAGCTCCTGTTAATTTAGTAAAAGTACCTAATATAAAAAATTTGGATATATATGATGCTATAAATAAAATTAATGCTTTAGAATTAGATATTATAACTAAAGGTGGTGGAAATATTGTTTCAGAACAATATCCAGCGGCTGAAACTTTATTGCCTAAAAGTGCTAATGTAACTTTATATCTTGAAACAAAAAAACCACACAATCTTGTAATTGTTCCAAATGTTATAGATTTGCCCGTAGAAGAGGCACGAAAATTATTAGGTAATCTTTTAACACTTGAAGGTCCATTAACAGGTAATATTTTAACTCAAATTCCACCTGAAGGGACTTTAATAGAGAAAAATTCAAAAATTATTGTACAAACCACAAATTAAATGTAATAATTCCTTGCTTGTACAAATAAAATATTTTATAAAACTACATTAAGGGGGATTTTTTTTATGGATAAAACACCAGTAAGAATTAAGAGAAGAATGTTAATCTTATTATCTATTTTTGTAAGTATTTTTATATTTATGATAATAAGATTATATCAAGTACAAGTTGTTGAAGGAGCAAAGTTGCAAGAACGAGCAGATGAGCAACACACACGGGATAGAAACATTACCCCAACAAGAGGTAATATTTTAGATATCAATGGAAATGTAATTGCAACAAGTGCTTCTGTTTTTACGATTGGTGTTGTACGAGCTCAAATAGAAGATGAAGAACAAGTTGCTAATATATTAGCAGAAAAACTTGATATGGAGTATGAAGACGTTTATAAAAAGGTTACACATAAAGTAGCTTTTGAGAGAATTAAAACTAAAGTAGACAAAGAAGTTGCTGATTCTATTAGACTGCTTAACTTACCTGGAGTTAAAGTTGACGAAGATTCTCAAAGATACTATCCATATGAAGACTTAGCAGCTCATGTACTTGGATTTGTTGGAAAAGATAATCAAGGGATAATAGGACTTGAAGTAAAATATGATGAATATTTAAAAGGCTCTCCAGGTAAAATTTTAATGGAAACAAATGGTAAAGGCGAGCGAACAATGGATGAGGCCGAAATTAGAATTGAACCAGCTAATGGACTTAATCTTGTAACAAGTTTAGATTTAACTTTGCAACAATATGCTCAACAAGCGATTGATAGTGTGGTTGAAGAAAAACAAGCAAAAAGTGGAGTGATTGTGCTTATGAATCCGACAAATGGTGAAATATATGCAATGGCAAATAGTCCTACTTTTGACTTGAATACTCCTTTTACAGTTCAAGACCCTGAAATACAAGAAATTTGGGATACCTTAAGTGCTGCTCAACAACAAAATGAATTAAATGAGATGTGGAGAAATTTTTCTATAAATGATACATACGAACCTGGCTCTACATTTAAAATATTTACTTCTGCAATAGGCCTTTCAGAGGGAGTTGTAACTCCAACAACACCTTTTAATTGTAATGGTTACCATATGGTAGGAGGTGTAAAAATTAAATGTTGGAGAAGTGCAACTCCTCATGGCAATCAAACATTTACTCAAGGAGTTCAAAATTCTTGTAATCCTGTATTTATGCGTGTAGGAGATGCTCTTGGAGCAACAACTTTTTATCAATATATGGCAGAGCTAGGTTTTATGAAAAAAACAGGTATAGATTTACCAGGTGAAGCAAAAGGAATTATGCATAAAGAATCAAATATTGGACCCGTTGAACTTGCAACAATTTCTTTTGGACAATCTTTCCAAATTACACCAATACAGCTACTTAGTGCAGCGTCTGCTGTTATAAATGGTGGTACACAGATTATTCCTCATTTTGGCAAATA
Source organism: Candidatus Epulonipiscioides gigas (assembly GCA_001983555.1). Lineage (GTDB taxonomy): Bacteria > Bacillota > Clostridia > Lachnospirales > Cellulosilyticaceae > Epulonipiscioides > Epulonipiscioides gigas. Next base: position 29,587 of record LJHE01000034.1, on the reverse strand, counting down.
TATAATAAATGATGAAAATCAAATTATTAAGGAGTTTGATTATTCAACAAATAATCAAATAATTAAACCTGAAATAAGTGAGCAAATGAAGACAATTCTTGAAAGTGTAGTTGCAGAAGGAACTGGTAATAAAAGCTATATTCCAGGCTATAAAATAGGCGGAAAAACTGCAACATCACAAAAACTTCCTCGTGGTTCTGGAAAATATATTGCTTCTTTTTTAGCTTTTGCACCTGCTGACAACCCAAAAGTTATTGGAATAGTTCTAATTAACGAGCCACAGGGCGTATACTATGGAGGGGCTATTGCAGGACCCGTTATGAAGGAAGTACTTGCAAATACTTTACCATATTTAGGAATAGAACCACAATATACAGAAGCTGAGCTCACTATGTTGGAAACGCAAACTTATGTTGTTCCATCTTTTGTCGGTCAAAAACTGCAAGATGCTAAGTCTAGTCTTTACGAAGAAGGTGTTCTTCTTGAAATAATTGGTGAAGGGGACATTATCATAAATCAATTTCCTGCACCTGGTGAAGTTATTAATAAAACTAGTAAAATTATTTTATATACCTAAGCGGCATAATGTGTTATAATTAGTAGTGGATTATGAATTAGTAGCAAAAAAATGTTTCTAATTCATTTTACATCAATGGGCGTAAAGTCCACTCCTTTAGGTGTGGGAGTTTCAGAACATTTGTACTTTGTAGACAACGAAAGGAATGATATTTTAATGGAGCTTAAAAAAGTGTTAGAAAACATAAAGTATACCTTACTACAAGGTGATATTAATAAAGATATTAATGAAATAATTTATGATTCTAGAATAAAGACAAATAATGGATTATTTATTGCAATCAAAGGTCATATAAGTGATGGACATAAGTTTATATCTGGAGCAATTGAAAATGGAGCTCGAGTAGTAGTAGTTTCAGATAATGTAGTATTAGGTGAAAATATTACAGTTATTAAAGTAGACAATACAAGACAAGTCATGGCAGCTCTTGCAAATAATTTTTATTCTCATCCATCTAAAAAGATTTCTTTAGTTGGTGTAACAGGTACAAATGGAAAAACAAGTACAACTTTTATATTGGCTGGTCTCTTAGAGGCTTATAATAAAAAAGTAGGAGTAATCGGAACTATTGAAAATCGAATTGGCAAGCAAGTTCTTGAAACCGCAAGAACTACACCAGAATCACTTGATTTGCAATCTTTATTTAGTAAAATGAAAGAGCAAGATGTTGACGTTGCAATAATGGAAGTATCTTCTCATGCTCTTGACTTAAATAGAGTAGACGGATGTGATTTTGACATTGGAGTTTTTACAAATCTAACTCAAGACCATTTAGATTTTCATGGAACTATGGATAATTATGCAGCTGCAAAAGCAAAACTTTTTGCAATGTGTAATATCAACATTATAAATGTAGATAATCCATACAGTCAACTAATGCTAGATGCTTGCAAAAATGAACCAATAACTTATGGTATAAAAAATCCAGCAACATTTTTTGCCAAAAATATAGAAATACATGCACATGAAACTAAATATACTCTAGTATATAATAGTAAGGAAATTCAAATTGTAGTCCCTATTCCAGGAGAATTTACTGTATACAACACGCTATGTGCCATAATTTGTGCATACAAACTTGGGTTACCTCTTGAATTTATTGCAAATGAACTTAAAACAACAAAAGGTGTTCCAGGACGTGTACAAAGCTTTCAATCTTCAAGGGGATACAGTGTATTAGTTGACTATGCTCATACTCCAGATGGACTTGAAAATGTACTTGAAGCTATCAATAATTTCGCAAAATCAAATATAATTACAGTATTTGGTTGTGGTGGTGATAGAGATAACAAAAAGCGTCCTATTATGGGAGAGATAGCTTCAAAATATTCAACAAAAGTATATATTACTTCTGACAATCCAAGAAGTGAAGAACCAGCTGAAATCATTCGCCAAATTGAAGAAGGTTCAAAAAAGTATGATACACCATATGAAATTGAGCCTGATAGAAAAACTGCAATAATTAAAGCTTTATCACTTGCACAAAAAGATGATATTATTTTAATTGCAGGCAAAGGACATGAAACATATCAACATCTAAAAGATGGAATTATTCATTTTGATGATAGTGAAATTATATCGACATTTTTAGAAAAGGAGTTTTAATATGCAATTAACAATACAAGAAATTTTATCAGAAACAGGAGGAAAATGTTTAAATAACCAAGAATATGGTAATACAATAATAGAAAATATTTTGACTGATTCACGTCAAAAAGTTAATAAAGGTTTATTTATTCCTTTAATGGGAGAAAAATTTGATGGACATGATTATATAAATCAGGTTTATTCTAGGGGAGCTATTGCTACCTTAACAGCAAAACAAGAAGTAATAGACAATAGACTTATTACCATTTATGTAGAAGATACAAGAGAAGCTCTTTTATCACTTGCAAAATATTACAACCAAAAATTTATAAGACCAATCATCGCAATCACTGGAAGCGTTGGGAAGACTACTACAAAAGAAATGGTAACATCTGTTCTTGAAACAGCTTTTAAAGTTCATAAGACTGTTGGAAATTTTAATAATGATATAGGTGTTCCAAAAACTATTTTTAGTTTGTCAGAAGATGACCAAGTCAGTGTTATTGAAATGGGGATGAATCATTTTGGTGAAATTAGTCAACTTACAAAAACTGTAAAGCCAGACTTTGCAGTAATTACAAATATAGGAACAGCACATATAGAAAATTTGGGATCAAGAGAAGGCATTTTAAAAGCTAAACTTGAGATACTAGATGGTCTTCAGTCAAATGGTAAAGTTATTGTAAATGGTGATGAGCCATTATTATTTGACATAAAACAAGATAATTGGATAACAGTTGGTTTACACCCTAAAGTTGATTTTAATGCTTCTTTAGATTATTTTGCGACTAATATTGTGAGCTACAATAAAATGACCAAAGCAATAGTTTATACTCCAACATCAGAGTTCTTAATTAAAATTCCAGCTCCAGGTAAGCATATGGTAAGGAATGCACTAGTTGCAATATGTATTGCTGAACAATTAGGAATTTCAAAAGAAAATATTATTAAAGGAATTGCTAATTATAAACCTGAAAAAATGAGAATGCAAATTATTACAGTAAATGAGATAACTATTATAGATGACACATACAATGCCAGCTATGACTCTATGGAGGCAGCTATTGATGTATTGGAACTTTATTTGCCAAGAAATAACCGAGTGGCAATTTTAGGAGATATATTTGAATTAGGTGATTTTAGTGAACAAATTCATCGTAATATAGGAGAATATATTGCTGATCATACCATAGATTGTTTATATACCATAGGAAATTTCGCTCGTTATATTAATGAAGCAGTTGTAAGTTCAACTAATAGGATATACACTAAGCATTTTGATAATAAGGAAATTTTTATAAAAGAATTAAATACGCACATAAAACCAGGTGATACAATCTTAGTAAAGGCATCGCGTGGTATGAATTTTGAGGAAATCGTGGGAGCGATGAGAAAGGAAAAATAAATTATGGATAAAGATATGATTTACGCCGCTGTTATAGCATTTTTGCTTAACATAGTAGTTAGCCCCTTCATGATTCCTATACTCCACAAACTGAAGTTCGGGCAAAATGTACGTTCAGATGGGCCAGAAACCCATCTGAAAAAATCTGGAACACCTACAATGGGTGGAATTATAATACTAACCAGTATTTTTATTACAAGTTTATTATTTTTCCCTAATAACAAAGAATTACAAAGTATATTATTTATCACGTTTGGATTTGGGCTTATAGGATTTGCTGATGATTATATTAAAGTTGTTAAAAAACGTTCTCTAGGACTTACAGCCATACAAAAATTATTATCTCAACTTATAGTCACTATTATTTTTGCATATCTGCTTAGATTTTATATTGGTATTGATACTCAGGTTTTAATTCCATTTAGTAATGGTTTATTGTTTGACCTAGGACCTATATATTATCCATTATTAATTTTTGGGGTATTAGGGGTTGTAAATGCTGTAAATCTAACAGACGGTCTTGATGGACTAGCAGCTAGTGTAACGGTTTTAATAGCAACATTTTTTGCTATAGTTGCATTTGCATATGGTAACGGAGCAGATGTATTTGCTGCAGCAGTTGCAGGTAGTTTGTTAGGTTTTCTATTGTTTAATTCTCATCCAGCTAAAGTATTTATGGGCGATACAGGCTCACTTGCGCTTGGTGGTTTTGTTGCAGCAATATCATTTATGCTTAGAATGCCTTTATTTATTCTAATTGTAGGATTAATATATGTAATAGAAAATTTATCTGTAATAATACAAGTTATATCGTTTAAATTAACTCGAAAAAGAATATTTAAAATGGCTCCTATTCATCATCACTTTGAGCTATCTGGATGGGAAGAAACTAAAGTTGTTAGTGTATTTGCTGTTGTTACAGCAATCATGTGTTTAATTGGACTTATTGCAATTTAACAAGGAAGGTTATAATAATATGTCTTTAATAATTGGTTTTGTATTAGTTCCTATAATTATATGTACAGTTGGATATTATTTAATCGCTAAAGAGAAGTATAAATAATATAAGAATAGGAGTTGATTAAATGGATCTGCTTTTATTTATGTTAATAACACTATCAATTGGATTTATGGGTTTAATAGCAATTTCAAAGGAGGGTAAGCAATGAGTATACTCATAATTGGATGTGCAAGAAGTGGATTGGCTGCAGCAAAACTAGCTTCTAGCACATGCAATAAAGTAACAATTTATGATGATAAAAGTATTGATAAACTTGATGAAAAAACAGCTAAAGCTCTTAAAGAATTAGAAAATATTGGAATTAAAGTGCAACTTGGTAATAATGAAAATTATATGACAGATATTGATAAAGTAATAGTAAGTCCAGGTGTTCCTCTCGATATACCTATAATAAATTTCTATAATAAAAAAGGTGTAGAAATAATTGGAGAATTTGAATTTGCTTCAACATTTTGTAAAGCCCCAATAATAGGTATAACAGGAACTAATGGTAAGACAACTACAACTAGTCTTGTGGGTGAAATATTTAAAGCATACAATCCAAAAACTTATGTTGTAGGTAATATAGGCCGTGCGTTTAGTGAAGAAGTTTTGGATATAAGTGAAGATAGTATTGTTATTGCAGAGCTTAGTAGTTTTCAACTAGAGACAATTAAATCTTTGACATGCAAAATTTCAGCTTTATTAAATATTACACCCGATCATCTAAACCGACACGGTACAATGGAAAACTATATGGCTGCCAAATACAGAATATTTGAAAATGGTGATGAAAATACAAAAGTAATTTTGAATCAAGAAGATATAGAGCTCGCAAAATTAATAGGTAAGACAAATAAAGAAGAATTGTTATTTAGTTCTAAAAAAAATGTGGCTAAAGGGGCATATTTAAAAGACGGTGCATTAATTGATAATACTATTGGAGATAACTTTACAATTTGCAATGTAAATGAACTTCGTATTTTAGGAGTACATAATTATGAGAATGCACTTGTTGCATTATTAATTGCTCGAGCTTATGGAGTTCCAAGGGAAATAATTAGAAAAGTACTATTAGAATTTAGTGGTGTAGAACATAGAATAGAATATGTAACAACTGTATCAAATATTAAATTTTACAATGATTCTAAGGCTACAAATGTTGGAGCAGCTATTCCTGGACTGCTTGCTATGCCTTCAAAAATTAGGCTTATTGGAGGAGGACTTGATAAGCATCTCGAATTTGATGAATGGATTGAATTATTTGATGGACGTGTATCAAAATTATACTTAATAGGAGAAACTACAAATCAAATAATAGATACTTGTAATAAATACGAATTTACTAATTATGAAGCTTATGAAACGCTTGAGGCTGCAACTAGAGCCGCATATAATGAAGCCCAAAAAGATGAATGTGTTCTTTTATCTCCTGCTTGTGCTAGTTGGGATATGTTTCCAAGTTATGAAGTACGAGGAAAGTTATTTAAACAAATAGCATTATCTCTGAAAGAAGGTGCTAATAATGAAAAATAAAAAAATAGACATAGTACTTGTTATTCTGATTTTAGTAATTGTTTCTTTTGGAGTGCTGATGGTTTATAGTGCAAGTAGTTATCATGCTCTTGTAATGTATGGAGATCCTTTTAGTTTAGCTAAAAAGCAGGGAACATTTGCTATAATTGGTATTATTGTAATGTTATTTATAGGGATGAAAATTGACTATAGAATTTTTTCAAATATTAAAGTCGCAGGCTTTATATATATAGCAGCTAATTCATTAGTTGCACTTTTACCAGTGATTGGACATTCTAGTAAGGGAGCAACTAGATGGATTATGATAGGTCCTATTACCATTCAACCATCTGAGTTTGCTAAAATAGCTACTATATTAATGGTATCTTCTTTTATAGTGCATTATCGGAATAAATTACAAAAACTTCATTTAATATTAGGTGGGTTTACGATTATTGGAGTGCCTGCTGTTTTGGTACTATTTGAAAATATGAGCTCTGCTATAGTAATTGGAGCAGCTGGTGTAATTATAATGTTTGTTGCTACAAAAGATGTATGGTATTATGTATTAGGACTAGTTGGAGCAGGTGGGCTTGGTTGGATGGGTCTTCATCTTGCTGCAACAACAGATAGTAAAGTTGAAACTACTGGATTACTTCAAGTAATATTTCCTCAATATAGACTTGATAGATTTAGAGTGTGGCTTGACCCATGGATTGATCCAAAAGGCGTGGGATATCAGCCAATACAATCTTTATATGCAATTGGAGCAGGTGGTCTTTTTGGACGAGGACTTGGAATGAGCGTACAAAAGCAAGGATTTTTGCCTGAGCCTCATAATGATATTATATTCTCTGTTATTTGTGAAGAACTTGGACTAGTTGGAGCGGGGTGTGTTCTTTTAATATATGCTCTATTAGTTGTTAGAGGTCTTATGGTAGCAATAAATGCAGCTGATTTGTTTGGTTCATTAGTTGCATCAGGTCTTGTTGGTCTTGTAGCTGTTCAAGTTCTAATTAATGTAGCTGTAAATACAAATACTTTCCCAACAACAGGAATGCAACTTCCTTTAATAAGCTATGGTGGGACAGCCCTTGTTGTATTACTTTCATCGCTCGGAATTTTACTTAGTATCTCAAAATATTCAAAAATAGAAAAAACAAGAAGATAATGAATATAGCTTTGTAGATAGAGATACCATATACCCAAACAGATGTAAAAGTCTTTTGGGTATAGCTCAAAATACACATAATATAAAAATAAAAATTTGAAAGAAGGCTCTGTAAGTGAAAAACAAAAACGTTGATATAGTGCTTGTTGTTCTTATTTTAATTATTGTTTCTTTTGGTGTTTTAATGGTTTATAGTGCAAGTAATTATCATGCTCTTGTAATGTATGATGACCCTTTTAATTTAGCTAAAAAACAAGGAATATTTGCTGTAGTTGGTATTATTATAATGCTATTTATAGGAATGAATATCGATTATAGAATTTTTTCAAATATTAGAATTTCAGCTTATATATATCTAGCCACTAATGCTTTAGTTGCTCTTTTACCTTTTATTGGACACTCCAGTAAGGGAGCAACTAGATGGATTATGATCGGTTCTATTACCATACAACCATCTGAGCTTGTTAAAATAGCTACAATACTTATGATATCATCTTTTATAGTACATTTTAGAAATAAATTACACAATCTTTGGTTAGTAGCAGGATGTTTTGTAATTATTGGAGTACCTGTAGTTTTAGTACTTTTCGAAAATCTAAGTTCTGCAATAGTAATTGGTATGACAGGTGTTATTATAATGTTTGTTGCAACAAAAGATGTATGGTATTATATGCTAGGAGTGTTTGGAGCAGGTGGATTTGGTTGGCTGGGTCTTCATCTTGCAACAACTACAGATAAAGAAGTTGAAACTGCAGGGTTAATTAAAATCATTTTCCCACAGTATCGTCTTGAGCGATTTAGAGTATGGCTTGACCCGTGGATTGATCCAAGACGTTTTGGATATCAATCAATACAATCGTTATACGCAATTGGAGCAGGAGGTATGTGGGGACAAGGACTTGGAGCAAGTATACAAAAGCAGGGATTTTTGCCCGAACCTCATAATGATATTATCTTCTCAGTTATTTGTGAGGAGCTCGGTCTTGTTGGAGCGGTATGTGTTCTTTTAGTTTACTCATGTTTTGTTATTAGAGGTCTTATAATAGCAGTGAATGCATCTGATTTGTTTGGCTCACTGGTTGCCACAGGTCTTGTTGGTCTTGTAGCTGTTCAAGTTTTAATTAATGTGGCCGTAAATACAAATACTTTTCCAACAACAGGAATGCAACTTCCTTTAATAAGCTATGGTGGAACTGCTCTTGTTGTGCTACTTGCGTCACTTGGGATCTTACTTAATATCTCAAAATATGCAAAAATTACACAAAGTAAAAAATAATAAATAATAATCAAAATAACATACTGAACAATTGATAATTTTATTTTAAGACAACCATGTGTACTTGTACTAAATTTTGGAAAATAAAAATTTCTTTATCAAAATATTTAAAGTTTTATTTAGGCATGGTTGCTCTTATTTCAAAATAATCATTATTATTTTTGGTGGAAATATTTGGAATTAAAGTATTGACAATATTATTATTATATTATATAATATGTGTAGAGTTACTTAATTGCATAGTGCTCTAAAATAATAATATTTAATTTTTACAATAAAGAAAGGAGAATTAATATGTTTGAAAAAGTGAATAAGATTAACCCAAAACCTGAGTCATGGGCTCCATGTTTGTGGTGTGATAGTGACGATAACTGTGCAGATTTAGAATGTGTCGTTTGTGATGGTTTAGCAGATGATAATGTTGGATAATTAAAATTTACATAAAAAACTAGATTGATTTTTTAGTCTAGTTTTTTATTTAGTTAAAATATTAAAGAAAAGAGATAAAATAAATGAACAATAAATTAGTATTTCAGCCATATAAAATTTTTAATACAAATAGTCAGACATATTTATTTGATAGTTCAAGTGCATCATTATACAAAATTGATAATATAGCATTAAGTTTATTAAAGTCTGAAGGACAAGATTTAGATAAAGTATATGAGAAATTAGGTAATGAAATTGATGAATGTGTTTTAAAAGATACTATCAATAAAATGAAAAGTTGTAGATTTATTATTGATAATGAAGATGAAATAGTTGCAAATGATAATATAGTACTAACCATAAAATGTATAACACTAATTTTAGTACAAGCTTGTAATTTAGCATGTGGATATTGTTATGCTCAAGAAGGTGAGTATGCAGATAAAGGAATAATGTCGAAAGAAGTTGCTCTTAATGCGATTGATTATTTATTAGAAAACTCTGGTGATAGACAAGATTTATATATCACATTTTTTGGTGGGGAACCATTATTATGTTTTGAGTTAATTAAAGAGATTGTTGCATATTGCAAAAGTAAAGAAAAAACTAGTGGCAAAAATTTTAAATATAATATGACAACAAATGGTACTCTTTTAACAAATGAAATAAGCCAATTTATAATAAAAAATAAAATTAGTACAATGATTAGTATTGATGGTGATATTGAGCAACATGATTCAAAACGTTATTATAAAAATGGAAATGGATGCTATAATGAAATAATAGAAAAAACAACCTATTTAAGAGAACAGAAATATTTATCAGCTAGAGCTACTATTTCAGATTCAAATTTAGAATTGAAAAAAATATTTGAACATTTAGCTGTATTAGATTTTAAAAGTATACCTATGGCTCCAGCATATAATCTTTTAACAGATAATGAACATAAATTATATGTTAAAGAGTTAAATAATTTATGTAATTACTTTGAAAACTTACTTAAGAGCGATATAACTAAAGCTAAAAAATTAAGAATTTTATGGAAAGTTATAACAAACATACACAATGGTTCGATAAGATATACTGCTTGTGGAGCAGGTATTAATGGAATAGCAATAGATATTAATGGTAATTTCTATCCTTGTCATAGGTTTGTATCTAATAAGGAATATATTATTGGGAATCTATATCAGGCTCAAAATAGTATAGAAGAGTTTGCAAATAATGTCCATATCGATAATATTCAATCGTGTAGAAAATGTTATTTGCGTTTAATTTGTGCGGGTAGCTGTTCTCATGAAAATTATACAGCAACTGGTAGCATACATAATGTTTATAAAAGACAATGCATAGAAACAAAAGTGATATACAATAACATTATTATGATATATTTAAGACTAACTGATTCGGAAAAGACAGAAATTTTTAATCAAATCAAATAACAGAAGGAGTAAATTATGCAAGTATTAAATATCAAGGACCTTACCAAAGTATATGGTAAAGGTAAAGCTAGTACAATAGCATTAAATAATATTAATTTAGATATTAATGAGAAGGATTTTATTGCAGTAATGGGTGCATCTGGTTCTGGAAAATCTACATTGCTTAATCTAATTTCTACTATTGACTCACCTACATCAGGTGAAATATATATAGATGGAATTAATATATCAAAATTAAGAGCATCAAAGGCAGACAAGTTTAGAAAAGAAAAATTAGGGTTTATTTTCCAAGATTTTAGATTAATGGATTCTCTTTCTGTTATAGAGAATATTTCTGTTCCATTAATTATACAAAATAAATCTAAAGCAGAAATAAAGCAAAAAGTGTCAAATATTATGGAGCTACTTTTTATTAGTGATTTACAAAATAAGTATCCTTATGAACTTTCAGGTGGACAAAAACAAAGGACAGCCTGTGCTCGGGCAATTGTGTCATCACCCAAATTAATTTTAGCAGATGAGCCTACAGGCGCATTAGACTCTAATAATGCACGAAATATAATGGACATTTTAGAAAAAATTAATAGTGAATTAGCCGCTACTGTTATGGTAGTAACACATGATCCGCTAAGTGCTAGTTATTGTAAGAAAGTTATTTTTTTAAAAGATGGACAAATTATAAATATTCTGGATAGAACAAATCAGGATAGAAAACAATTTTATAAAGAAATAATAGAAAATAATTTAGCAATACAACAAGAGCTAACTAGTGGTGAAAAAGAGGTGATATAATGAAATGTAACCTAAAAAAAATCATAAAAGAAAATATTATTTATGTTGTAACCTTAGTTATATGTATAGCTCTTTTTTATGGATTTGTATCAATAGGCGATATAAACAATCCATTAATACAAGGGAATTTAGAATATGATTTTAAATTATATGCTCCTGGTATTAGATATTGTATTTATGCAATTTCTATTGCGATTTTTATTTTAATTAGTTATGTTAATACGTATATGTTTCGAGAAAAGTTAAAAGAGATATCTATATTAATTACTCTTGGAATGCAACGAAGTAAAATTGCATTTACGTATTCTATGGATATGCTATGGATAAGTATAATGAGCTTTATAATTGGTATTAGCTTGGGATTTGGAGGCTCATATATAGTAAATTCGATTATATCGTATACAGCATATAACCAAATTATTAGTAATAAATTCTTTTATTTAAATTCATTCATTACAACTATCATTTTCTTTGCTCTAATGTATATAGGTCTTATAATTGCTAATATTACAAAAGTGACTTTTAAAAAACCATTATTATTATTAAATGATAATAAAATTCCAGATCAAAAAAGAACTTCAAAATTGAGACAACTATTGGAAATTATATTATTTATTTATTGCTATTTTTATGTTATTAATAACTTTAAAATATACTTTTCTTTGGGAAGAGATTATGTTGGAGATATTCCGCATTATGCAAGTAATGCATTTCAACTTAAAGTATTTCTGGCAATTGTAATTGCTGTGTTCTTAACTATAAGAATGATAAATTATATTTTGATTTGGGCAAAGTCTATAGATATTATACGTTTTAAAATGGAGCTTTTTGTATTTGGAAGATTATCTTATCGATTAAAAACTATTACAGGTAATATGTTTTTAATTATATTAGTGCTTACTATTTCGTTATGTGGATTTGCATTAAGTCCTCTACTAACAGAAACTTCAAAAGCATATATGGAACAACGTATGGTATATGATATAAATATTTTCTCTAATTATTCTCGTATAGAAAATATAGAAGATATACCTAATGAAAGTTATGATTTTGTACAAGAATTTTTAAAAGAGCATCAAATAGACATAGAAATGGATTGTGTATTAGAACAATATTTTGTATGGGAATCAGATTTTGCTGGTCCATCAGTTCGTAAAAATAAATATGATATGCCAAGATTAGCAATTGGTATTAGTGATTATAATAACTTAAGAATGATGGCAGGATATGAGGCAGTTACTTTAGGTGAAAATAGATTTATTGTTCATATAAGTAACGAAGTTGATACTTTTGGAGTTGAAGAATTTGAAAAATGGTTTCAAACTGATTCTATTCAAACTGATTCTATTCAAACTGATTCTGATAGACTATTAATGATTGCAGATACAATATTAAAACCCAACGAAACTGATTATATGCTAATTGGTAATTTAGGTGATTATATATACAATTACAATACACTTAGTATATTAGTTTTGCCAGATGAATTGTGCGAAAAATTAGTTATTGCTAAAACAGGATATTATGCCAACACAATTGAAAAAATGCCATATGGTTTAGCCGATGAATTAAATGAATATTCAAAAATAAAACTTAAAGAAAAATATTTAGATTTATATAATAAATATGAGCCTGAAGGATATGGTGCTTTTAGTTTATTTGGAGTATCAGGAACATTTAGATTTAGAACCATAGAAGAAAACGAAATTTTATTTATGGAAATAATAACAAAAGCTGTTGGAATGTATGTTGGTATAGTTTGTATGCTTATATGCATGGCAATTATCTCAATTAAAAATTTAATGGAATGTAAAAATAGTATAAACGATTTTTATTTTTTACGCCAAATAGGCATATCAAAAAAGCAAATTATGAAAATAAATTTAAAAGAAAATATATTTTTCTATTTATTGCCTTATACAATTAGTCTGATTAATTTTTCGATAGTTTATTATACTTTCTCATTACGATTTGGCAATAGACTAAATATTTATTTTCAAGGTAATCAAGTTTTAAATGGATTTATTGTTCCAGGTATAGTGATTAGTATGATATTCTTGATATATATTGTATCTGTACAATTATTAAATTATCATGAAATAAATAAAGGTATCAACCAATTAGAAGCTGGAATTTAGTAGTTGCTGGAGTTATATGCATTAGACAAAGTAGTTTAATGTAGTAGCTCTTTTTTGTGATTTTGGAAAAGCTGAGTTTTGAAATAATAATCATTATAACGGGAATAATTATACTATTATTAACTATAAAAGATATATAAAAATGACCAAAATTATAAAACATAGATAGGAGCATAAATGAAAAAACACCCGAGAATTATTTTAAGTATTATATTATCAGTTTTAGTAATATCGATTTTACCTATATGGTATGCATAAATTTTAGAAGTAAATGTGGATAGCTATTTAGATACACCATATTATACCCAAAGGGATTTTGAAATTGTTTTAGGCATAACTCAAAATGCTCANATATTGAATATTTCTAATAGAAAAGGGGCAGAATATAAGAAAAGTCTACCTTTTATTGAAAGTATAAATATAAAAAAGAAATTTCCCAATCTTTTAATTCTAAATGTTGTAGAAAAAACTCCTTTGGGGTATATTTTATTTGATGGAAAATATATTCTAATCGATGATCAGGCTGTTGTATTATCTCAATCAACTATACAAGATTTTGATTTGCCAATAATAGAAGGTATAGAAATTGAAGAATTTAAAATAGGTGAAAAAATAAATTTATCTACAGATGATATTTTATTAACCTTAGATATAATCTCACAAATTGCTTCACAACATGACTTATTTTCTTCTATAGATAGCATAAATTTAATGAATTTGGAAAATATTATATTGAAAGTAAAAAAATTAGAGGTTTTAATAGGCAATATCAATAATCTTTCAAAAAAGTTAAGTTGGTTAAATGAAATTTATAAAGATTATAGTATAGGAATACTTGATTTAAGTAACATAGATTCAGGTGAGGCAGTACTAACAAATTTAATATAAGACAGTAAGCGAAAGGATAAAGTGGATGATATGATGGAAATATATGATGAAAACCCTTGTCAAGAAGCACGTATTAAAGTAATTGGTGTTGGTGGTGGTGGAAATAATGCTGTTGATAGAATGATATCTGAGGGACTTAGTGGAATTGAATTTATCACTGTAAATACTGACCACCAAGCACTTGATAGATCAAGAGCAGAAACTAGAATACAAATAGGAGAAAAAATTACTAGAGGTCTTGGTGCAGGAGCAAATCCAGAAGTAGGGACACAAGCTGCTGAAGAAAGTCAAGAAGCAATTTATGAAGCAATCAAAAATACAGATATGCTATTTATTACAGCTGGAATGGGTGGAGGTACTGGTACAGGAGCAGCTCCAGTTATAGCAGCAATAGCTAAGAATCAAGGCATTTTGACTGTTGGTGTAGTTACTAAGCCTTTTACATTTGAAGGTCGCAAAAGAATGTTAACTGCAGAGCGTGGAATAGAAGCTCTTACCAAAGCTGTCGATACACTTGTAATAATTCCAAATGATAGAATTTTAGATGTAATTGAAAAAAATACTACTATTGAAGATGCATTTAGAAAAGCGGACTCTGTTTTACAGCAAGGAGTTGGTGGTATAACAGACCTTATTACAAAGCCGGGTATTATTAATCTTGACTTTGCTGATGTGAGAACAATAATGAGCGACAAAGGTATTGCTCATATGGGAATTGGTCAAGCAAGTGGTGAAAATAGAGTTGAAGAAGCTATTAAACAAGCAACTAGTAGTCCTCTTCTTGATACCACAATTAAAGGAGCTAGTGGAGTACTTTTAAATATTACAGGTGGAGCATCACTTGCAATGTCAGAGGCCAATATGGGAGCAACAATGGTTGAAAATGATGTTGATGTTGATGCTGAAATAATTTTTGGTACTACTACAAATGAAGATTTAAAAGATGATGTTATAGTTACAATTATTGCAACTGGTTTTGTTGATAAGGAAGTTGTTCCAATTAATTTAGAAGCTAAACAAACAAATTATATTAAAAAGCCTGAGCCAAAACCTGTATCTATGAGTCCTGCTCCTTCTCAGCCTCGTACAGCATACGAAGGAGCACCAGAAATTCCTGTCTTTTTACGAAATGGTCACAGAAAATAAAGCTCATAAAAGATTAATAAGTACAAAAAAAGCTGTTGCACTAAATGTATGCAACAGCTAATATATTATTCAATTTCTTCTAAAATATAATCTTTAAGTTTTTGATGCATTTCATCTTTATAAGAATAAACTCTTAGCTCAATTGGTTTACTAATATCTAAACTTAAAATACCTAAAATGGATTTTGCATCAATTACATATCTTCCTGAAACTAAATCAAAATCACTATCTAAAGTTCCTATTAGGTTTACAAATGTTTGAACTTCAGCTATTGTTTCAAGAGAAATTAAAAAACTTTTCATAAAAAAATCCTCCTAATCTAACTCACGAATGAGTTTTCTTATTGCAAATATTGCTGCTGGTGAGACAGAAAGTTCTTCTATCCCATAGTCTATAAATGTTTTAGTTAGCTCCTGATCAGAAGCTAATTCTCCGCAAATACCAGTCCATATTCCATGTGCTTTTCCAGCTTGAGCAACCATCTGAATCATTTTAAGAACTGCTGGATGATGTGGATCATAGAATTTTTCTAATTTTTGATTTTGTCTATCAATTGCTATTGTATATTGGGTTAAATCATTTGTACCAATACTGAAAAAATCTACCAATGGTGCTAGTTGGTCAGCTATTATAACTGCTGCTGGAGTTTCTATCATAATTCCAAATTCATATTTGCCAAAAGGAATTTTTTTAGAGGTAAATTCAACTTCAATTTCTTTCATAATTTCTTTAACTCTTTCAACTTCCCAAACAGACGTAATCATAGGAACCATTATTGAAATTTTTCCAAAATAACTAGCTCGAATTAGAGCTTTTAATTGAGTTCTAAAAATTTCTTCTTCAGTTAAACAAATTCTAACAGCACGATATCCTAAAGCAGGATTTTCTTCTAGATCCAAATTAAAATAATCAATTTGCTTATCGGCTCCTATATCCATAGTTCTAATAATAACTTTTTTACCAGCCATCATTTCTGCTGCTTGTTTATAGGTCTTAAGTTGCAACTCTTCGTTTGGATAATCATTTTGCTCAAGATATAAAAACTCGCTTCTAAATAAACCTATTCCTTCAGCATCATTTTGCAATGCAAGCCCTACATCTCCAACTGAGCCTACATTTGCATAAAGATTTATTTTTTTGCCAGATTTTGTTTTAGTTTCTTTACCTTTATATTGTAATAATAGTTCTTTGTGTCGTTTTTCTAGCTCTAATCGTTTTTTGGCAAGAGCAACTTTTTCTTCAGTTGGATTTAATATAAGACTACCATCAAATCCACTAACAATTGCATTTTTCCCGTCAACATCACTAGGAACAGGTACACACACTATTGCAGGAACTGCCATTGTTCTTGAGAGTATTGCAGTATGAGAATTTACAGAACCTTTTCTTGTAACAAATCCAAGTATTTTAGTTTTATCCATTTGTATTGTTTCACTTGGTGTAAGGTCATCTGCGACAATGATACATGGAGTTTCAAAGGTTAAAGCACTATTATCTTTATTAGATAAAACATTAATAAGTCTATCAGAAATATCTCTTATATCAGCAGCTCTTTCTTTCATGTAGGCATCATCCATACTAGAAAAAGTTAAAGCAAAGTTGTCACTTGTAACTGCAACAGCATATTCTGCATTTACTTTTTGAGTTTCTATAATATTAATTATAGAGTCTGTATAGTCTTCGTCTTCTACCATCATTTTATGAGTATCAAAAATAAGAGCATTTTCTTCGCCAACTTCTTTTTTTGCAAGCTCATATAAACCGTCAAGTTGTTCCATTGTTTTTACTTGAGCTTTAAAAAATCTTTCTTTTTCAAGCTCTACATCTGTAATGGATACACGTCTAACACTATTATCTTTTTTTGCCAATTCCTTAATTGTTCCAATAGCAATTCCTTTTGAAGCTACACTTCCAGTATAAATATCCATAAAGTTCTCCTTTATTTTAAATTATAAATTCTATAAATTGCTTTCCAAAAATTGTTGGATTGCATCGAAAGCTTCATTTTCATCTTCACCTTCAACTTTTACAATAATTGTTTCACCCTGCTTTACACCAAGGGACATTATTGCCATAAGTTTATTTGTATTAACAACTTTGCCATCTTTTTCAATAGTAATATCGCTTTTGAATTTTTTGCCTTCTTTAGAAAGCAAACCTGCTGGTCTTACGTGTATTCCCAATTCATCCTTAATTACATATTCAAAGCTTTTCATAGTTATTCTCTCCCTCTATTATTTAATAAAATATGATTTTACAATATTTTTTTCGAGCACAATCTTATTTTGTCCACTTGTCTTATCTTCATTCAAATTTGTTTCATACATTATTTCAATACCATTTAAACTTGTGTCAATTTTATTAGTGGAGCTTTGATATGCTCTTAAAATATAGCCATCTTTATTTTCAGCTTTTTTTAAAACACTTAATACAAATTCTTTGTTTAATACATTGAGCATACTAAAGTTATAAGGTAGTGTAAAGCTAGCATCATTTAATTTCATGGCATTGTATGGCATTTTATTATACCAAACAAATGGTGTTAAATATTCTTTTGCATCATTTGCAAGATTCACACTATTAGTTGTAAGAGCTAATGAAAAATGTTGTTTACCTATAAGTTGAGAATCTGGTGTTTCTAGTTTTATCCCAGATGGGCGACCTGGTCGACGATATAAATTTTCTTTGCCTAAAAATCCAATTCCTCTAAATAGTGTAATTGCAATAGTATCAAATTTTTCACCAATAATTTCAAATTCTCTTACCGAATTTGTTAAAATCGCTAACCCATCTTTATTATCTGTTGAAACATATGATAACATAGGATAAATTGAATCTGGTCTTTCGTCCCATTTTTCTTTTTCCCATATTGACATAGCTTCATCAATCACAGGACGTTTTATAGAACCAAATTGGTTATCTGAAATAGAAAATTTTGTACCTATTTCTTGTGGTATGAGCAATCTTACTCTATGATCTTTGCTACAATTATCTATATCAATTTCTAATTCAATAATTTTGGATTTTGCACTTAATGTTACATTGAGCTCAATTTGTATTTGACTATCACATATTTTTGCCTTACGACTGTCTAAATCTTTTGGAATATCCATCGAAAATTTAGAAATTATAACACTTTTTAAGCCTAAATTTTTTATCTCTACATCAGCAACAACATCTTTAGAAGTTAACA
The DNA here is from genome assembly GCA_001983555.1 of Candidatus Epulonipiscioides gigas. Lineage (GTDB taxonomy): Bacteria > Bacillota > Clostridia > Lachnospirales > Cellulosilyticaceae > Epulonipiscioides > Epulonipiscioides gigas. The sequence goes on along the minus strand of LJHE01000034.1, from coordinate 11,028 downwards.
CAAAATCATCTTCAAGTTCTGAAAAGTCATATTCATCACCATCATCACTACCATCTTCGATAATTAGTGTCCTATTATAGGATATGCCACTACTCTTGTCTTTAATGTCAAGACTTCCATTTTTATTTACACTAATTATAAAGTATTCATTTTCAATTTTTTGTTCATTTTTACTTTTTAAAACTTCTATTTCTCCTGTTAATTCTTTAATTAGAAAAGTTTTATATCCCATTGAGGGAATTGTGTCAATAAAATTAACATAATATCTAATAAATGGGTCATAATCACCATAATGAACTATTTGTCTATCAATTAGACCTGCATCAACAATTTCTGTTTTAATTACATTAAATTTATAGTTTTTTCCAGTTTCATCTATTAGTTCAAAGTTTTTCATTTTTGTAATAATTTGAGCGTCAATTAGAGCTTCTCTATTGTATGGGAGCAAATTAAATACTGTTAACTTATCTAATGTTATGTCACAACTAATTGCATCAGTAATTTTACGTTTATAATATTTTATAAGCTCATCAGTTTTATCCTCTGCAAGGAAAAATCTATCTTGAATTTGTCTATGAACTTTATCACTACAACAACAGCCTATTGAATCATGAGCATGATTTTTCATAATTTCTTTCCAAATATGCTCAATTAAACCATGCTCATATGAAAAACCAAGTCTATGAGCAATGCTCGCTAAAGGCTCCAAAATATTAGTAAGTTTATTTTCAATTCTAGTATTATAACTTTTTAAATCTGCTCTTGTTGAAAAAATACTACGGTGTACTCGCATATACTTTCCATCTAATAACTCGCCTTTTATAGTATCTAAATTTGGTGTTTTTTCAAGTTTTTCAAAAATATTTTCATATTTACTTAAAAAGAAATTTTTATCTGGATATATTTCTTTTAAAGTATCCATAATTATATATATATTTTGCTGAATTGGCATTTGGTCATGACCATTTGGAAGAGCTATTTCATCATTAACCGCACCATGTTCAAGAACTGGCATATATTTGCTCATACGTTTTTCAAGAGCATTTTTATTTTCAGGTAAATATTTTCCTATTGCATAACCAAGTGGGAGCAAATGTACAAGTACTCTACCACCATCTATACCTTCCCAATAGAAATTTTGTTTATTTGTACCATGTCTTTCACTACTACCGCGCCAAAATATAGAGCGTGTAATATCAAAACCATTTAAAATTTGTGGCATTTTTTCGCTTTGTCCAAATGAATCGGGTAAATATCCAATCATCATCGGCTCACCAAATTCATGGCAATCTTTTATTCCATATAGTAAATTTCTTACAATAGATTCTCCACCAACAACCATTTCGTCCGTCTGAGTGTACCAGGGTCCAATAATAAGTTTCCCTTGTTGAACAAGTTTTTTTACTCTTTCTTTATTTTCAGGTTTTACAGCAAAGTAATCTTCTAAAATTGCAGTTTGCCCATCTAACATATAATATAGATATTTTTCATCTGTTTCTAAGCGTGTTAAAATTTCTTCCATATTGTTTACTAAAAGAATTCTTGACTCTTCTGTTGTAAAATACCATTCTCTATCCCAATGCATATGCGGAATTACGTGTACATTTTTAGCCATAAATTTCTCCCATTCTTTAATTGGACATGGCAAGCCATGCCCTTGCAATATAAAATCTTATGCTTTTCCTTTAAGTCTATCTTTTCTCATTAAAGGTACTAAAATTGCTGTTGAAATAATAGCACCAACAATTGCTGCTCCTAACCAAACTGCACTACCAATAAATGGAGATACAGAAGTATTAGAATAATCTAATAAAAACATCGAGAATATTCCAGCACCTGGTACATTTAATCCGATATTTGATATTGCAACAATTCCACCACAAACTGCTGAACCAGTACAAAGAGATAACATAACTTGAAGAGGATGTTTCATCATAAATGGAATAGCTCCTTCTGTGATACCTCCAAGTGCAAGTAGCCATGTAGTTCTACCAGCTTCAAGCTCTTCTGTTGTATAAGATTCTTTTTCAATAAGTGTAGTAAGAGTAATTGCAAAACCAGAAACCATTTTAACTGATGCAAAAATTGCATATGGTAATAATACACCTTCACCCATAACACTTACACAGAATGCATATGCTGCTTTATTTACAGGTCCTCCAAGGTCAAATGAAGTCATTATACCAATAACAATACCAAGTAAAATTGCATTTGTTCCTTGTAATCCTCTTAGGAAATTTGTTAGAGCATTATTAAGCCACGCAACAGGTTCTCCAATTACAAAGAACATTATAAGACCAATCCATAAAGTACTAATTACAGGATATAGGAAAAAGCTAATAAATCCTGAAAAAGCTCCTTTGGCTGGTAATATTTTTTTCAAAAAGCGTACACTATACCCGGCAATTAGACCGCCAAGCATACCTGCTAAAAATCCACCGCCAACTAAATTGGCTGCAAATCCAGCTGCAAATCCTGATACTAGAGCAGGTTTTTCACCAATTGCATATGCCATATAACCAGCCATAACAGGAACTAATAGTGTTCCTAACAGACCTCCTGATAATAGTCTAAATGAGTTTAACCAAGTTCCAGGAGTATTATACATTTCTACAAGATCAAATTGTTGTGAAATTAATACTGCAAATGCCAAAATCATACCACCTGCAACAACAAATGGTACCATGTGAGATATACCAGTCATAACTGCTTGTTTAATTTCTTCACCAACACTAATTTTTTCAGGAGTTTGTGTGGAGCTATCAAAATCGCCTTTTTCAAAATTTTCAGCTTTTTCTAATGCTCTATTAATAATTGATTTTGCATCTTTAAGTGGTTCTGCAACAGGTGTTTTTGTAATAGGAAGATGATGAAATCTTTCTTCATTTTTAACTGCTACACCAACAGAGAAAATTGCAGCATCAGCTTCTTGTAACTGCTCTGTTGTAAGTTTTCCTTCTATTCCATTAGCCCCTTGTTTTTCTACATATACTTTAACGCCAAGCTCATTTCCTGCTTTTTCAAGAGCTTGAGCAGCCATATATGTATGAGCGATACCAGCAGGACATGCTGTAACAGCCACAATAGTTTTTGTGTACACAATATCCTTCTGTTCTTTTTGCTCTTCATGATCAAGATTTTGATATAATTCTTGAACTGTTTGTGAAGCAAATAATTTTTGAGTATATTCCTCATCGCTCATTTTTTCCATTAAAGTAGCAAGTAAATCTAGGTGAGTACTTCCACCTTCACTTTTTGGAATAGCAAGCATAATAATATGCTTTACTTCGTTATCAGGATCAAGACTCTCCCAATCTGATACAATACCTTCTGTTGTCATAACTGCGAATGCTGCTTCTTTAACACAATCTGCTTTACCATGTGGAATAGCAAAACCATTTTCTATTCCTGTCTCAGAAATAGCTTCTCTGTCATAAATTGCCTGAGTAAACTCTTCTTTAGATGTGATTTTTCCACTATCATAAAGAGCTTCAACCAATTTTGCAATAACTTCTGCTTTAGTCGTGAGAGACATGTTTAAAAAAATCATGTTCTCATTTGTTAAACTTGATAATTGCATATATTCCCCCCCTAATTACTAATAATTTTTAATTACATTTATATTATATGTTTGTTACATCTTTATGTCAAGAGAAAAATTAAATAAACTTACCAATTTTTAACAATGATAAAGCTCTTCTTAATGCACTTTCATATAAAACTGTTGCATTATCTATTGCAGTTTGCAGCGATATAATTGCATTAACAGTTGGGACAATTGCATTTATTCCAAAATTAAGCATTTCTTCTGCACGTTCACCCATTGCTCCGACAATTGCAATACATGGAATATCTTTTTCTTTGCATATTTTTCCAACACCACTTGGCACTTTACCATATGCACTTTGATAATCCATTTGTCCTTCACCTGTTATAACCAAATCTACACCATTAATTTTATTTTTAAAATCTAATATTTCTAAAATAGTATCAACACCTGAACACATTTTTGCATTTGCAAATAATTTTAGAGCTGCACCAAGACCGCCTGCTGCACCTGCTCCTGGTTCATGTTTTACAAGTTTGTTCATATAATTTTCAGAAATCTTAATATAATGTGTCATGCCTCTTTCAAGCATTTCGAGCTGTTGCGGGGTTGCTCCTTTTTGTTTACCAAAAATGTTTGTTGCTCCACATTCTCCAAGTAAAGGATTTGTTACATCACACATAACAACAATATTAGCATTCAATATTAATGGATTTATATTATTAACATCCAAAGTTTTAATTTTTTCAAAATTTGATGGGATTGGGTCAAGTTCATTATTATTCTCATCTAAAAAGCGTACACCTATTGCATTTGCAAATCCCATTCCTCCATCATTTGTAGCACTTCCACCAATGCCTATATAAATATTTGTAATTCCATTTTCTAAAGCATGTAACATCATTTGTCCTGTACCAAAAGTACTTTGCTTTAATATATCTCTTTCTGTGTCATCTACTAAGGTAATTCCTGATGCTGCCGACATTTCCATTATTGCACTATCTTTAAACTTGCCATATTGTGCAATGATATTTTTGTGTAATGGATTTTTTACAACACATTCCACTTTTTCTCCATTCATAGCTTCTATAAGACAATCTACAGTTCCTTCTCCACCATCTGCCATTGGGATTTTTATAACTTCACACCCATCAAAAATTTCATTTGCAATCTTTTGACCAATATCACATATTTCAGTTGAGTTTAAACTACCTTTAAATGAATCCGATGCAAATACTATTTTCAAAAAAATACCTCCTATATATCTTATTAGATTATTTTAAGCTTATTTTAAACTTAATAAACAATATATATGCAATTTTATAGAATATTAGTAAAATAATTGAAAATTGAATACAAGTTTATTTTTGTTAGTAAATTTATCCATTATTATAAATCCCTTATATTTTATTTATTTTTACGTATCCTAGTATATAAGGAGAGGTGTTTATTATATGGAGCTTAGACGGTCAACAAAATTTCATTGTATTCTTAGAAAATCCACTATAATTAAATTATGTTTACTTTTATTAATACCTTTTTCTCTTTTATTTGATTATGCATATAGTCATAATCCAATATGGTGGGAGAATTTTTATTCTCGAGGAATAAATAAAAAAGTAATCGAATTTTTGAGTCAAACTGTGGGAGTATTTTCATGTTCTGTTTTTGAATTATTAGTGCTTTTATTTACTATATTTCTTGGTTGTTATACTCTGTATACAATTTATAATACAATAAAACACTACAAACAATTTTATATTGTCTTAGGCAGATATTTTTTAAATATTGCTGTTATGTTTGCCATTATCTTATCAAGTTTTGAGCTTTTATGGGGACTTAATTATAAAAGACCACAATTTGGTATAGGTCATGGTCTTATAGTTGGAACATATACTGTTGAAGAGCTAGGAATGCTATATTCATATTTACTTAAAAGAGCAGGACTTGTACGAGAAATTTTGAATAAAGATGAAAATGGTATTGTTGAAATGTATGGTGACTACGAAAATATTTTTGCAAGAGCTCACTTTGGTTATAATGCTCTGGAAGGTCCATTTCCTGAACTAAATGGAGATTATGGTAGAGTTAAACCTTTTGGTGTATCAGAATTTTTAAACTACGCCTTTATTACAGGAATGTACTCACCATTTACTGGAGAGCCAAATGTGAATATTGCAATCCCGAATATGTATATTCCATCTACAACTTGTCATGAAATGGCTCATCAAAGAGGATATGGATTTGAGGACCAATGTAATTTTATTGCATTTATAACATGTGAAAGACACCCCGATCCCGATTTTCAATATTCAGGATACTTACTTGCAATTTCGTATATGAGTAATGCTCTAGCTGCCGCAGATTTTGAATTATTAAAGTCATTAAATGATGATATGCCTGATGGAGTAAAAAAAGACTTAGATTTTGGAAATGCTTTTTGGGACCAATATAGAGGTGAAACTCAAGAAATCGCTGACTCAGTTAATAATGCATTTTTAAAATCAAATGGTGTTCATTCAGGCACTCGAAGTTATGGAAAAGTTGTTGATTTGTTATTAGCTTATTATGATAAATATTTTGATAATATATGGTCTAAAAATACCTAATTTTCATTTACAAGAAAAGGAGCAATATTATGTTAGATAAAGTTGAATTATTAGATCAAGTTGCACTAGATAGCCTTACTTCACCAAATTTATATGGTAATATAACCGAAAGACCATTAGAAACAGCCGCAAATGAAAGTCTAAGTTCAGTATATTTAGACTTAGCGGCAGATGCAACTTTAAATGCAGTTTTTCCAGGTGAATTAACTGATGAGTTTGCAATTGAGTATTTAAGTGATATATAAATTAAAAAACGGTTACCTACATGGGTAGCCGCTTTTTCAGCCATTAATTTAACTCTATAATTTCATCTTGTTTATTTACATCTCCAAATTGTAAAACTTTAATATTACTATCTTCTAAGTCTGGAAATACCATTGGAGTTATTACGCTTGGAACATTTTGTTTTATATATTCTAAATCAAATTTTAATAATAAATCTCCTGTTTTAATTTGTTGACCTTCATCAACTTGAGCTTCAAAACCTTTGCCTTGTAGATTTACAGTATCAAGACCAACATGTATAAGGAGCTCAACTCCTTTAGCACTTGTCATTCCAATAGCATGCTTTGTTGGGAAAATAGCATTAATAATTCCATCACATGGAGCAACAACTTCGCCAACTGTAGGAATAAACGCAACTCCACCACCCATCATTGCCTGAGCAAATGCTTCATCTGGAGTTTCTGAAAGAGGTATTAATTTGCCTTGTATTGGTGAATAAAATTTATTTTCTGCTGTAACTTCTTCTGTATTTTGAATTATATCAGAACTACTACTATTTATAGTGTGAGTTTTTTCTTTTGGTTTAAAAAATGATTGAATTGCTTGATTGAATTTTTTTAGCACATTATTTTTCATAAAATATCTCCTTTTAATAAAATAAATTTGACTATATTTATATCATATGAGCTTATGTATGATATTATAACTTGTTATTTTGTACAATAATATAACTTATTTATAAAAAATAAGAACTTCTCAGTTTACTAAATTAATCTAGTAAAAAAAGAAATTCTTATTAAATGCAATTAAAGTTTTATAAATTCTATTTGTTTTATTTCAAGTTCATCGGATATAAATTCTAGTGTTAATACATATAATCCAATTTCTAATTTTGCATTAGCAAATTTTTTAGTTATCGTTTTTCCGTTTGTATTTTTAGTTTGAATATTTGCTAAAAAAATATCATTTAAAAATATATTGCATCTTGTTTGACCAACACCTTTAGTATTACAACTATACGTAATATTTAATTGATATTCTCCTTCGTCCTCAAAGAAAAATGATTGTGACTTATCAGTTATTTCTAATATATTATCTGATAATCTCATAATACCTTCATAAGTTTTTTCAATTCGAGCTGGAAAGCGTAGTGAATGACCAAATAATAATCTACCTCTTTCAAAAGCTTGAGTTTTAAGTGCAAATTTACAAATATTAATAGCCGATCTTTGAAGCTCTGATATTTTTAATTTATCATTTTGCAAATATTGAGCAATATTATCTACATTTTCATTGACTTCTGCTCCATAATTTCCAACTACCATATACAAATCATTTTGAGATTTTATCATATTAGCAACATTAGAGGTACTAGCTTCTCCGCCGTCAATAACATCATTCATTTGAGCTCCCCAATCCGTCATTACAATTCCTTTAAAATCCCATTCGTCACGTAATATAGTTGTATTTAAATCATAATTTGAAGCTGTCCAATGTCCATTTACTGGGTTATATGCAGTCATAACCGCCATTGCATGAGCTTCTTTAACGGCTGCTTCAAATCCTTTTAAATAAACTTCACGCAGAGCTCTGGTAGAAACGACAGCATCCAATTTACGCCTGTTTGTTTCTTGGCTATTGCAAATAAAATGCTTTAAAGTAGCATGAGCTCCACCTTTTCTTATGCCTCTAGCAGCTGCGGCAGCAATTTTGCTTGTGAGAAGAGGATCTTCTGAATAGTATTCAAAATTTCTACCATTTAATGGGCTACGATGAATATTCAGTCCAGGTCCTAGCAATAAGTCTATACCATTATTTGCAACCTCTTTGCCTGCCATTTTATAAAGCATTTCTATCAAATATATGTCCCAAGTTGATGCAAGTAGTGTAGCTATAGGCATTAATGTAGCGTTATATCCACTTCCCATCCTTATTCCAGATGGACCATCTGCACAACACATAAGAGGTATTCCTAAATCTCTAAGTTTTTTAGATACTCCGCCAAAGGCTGCTGCTGTACCCGGCGTGACATTAGGATGACTCATGCCTTCTCCTCTGACGATAGTTTCTAAATCTTCAAGAGATAATTGTGCTATAAATTTTTCGATACTTACTTGATGCCTCTTAACATCCTTAAGTTTATATCCTTTATTTTCTATAAGCTCAATTTCTTCTGGTAATTTACTATTTATGCGCTCTGCTAAATCTATTGTTTGTAATGGTACATCTTCATAATCTATACTAATAGAATTATCGGGGTGTAATTTTGGTTTCATTCTCTTAAAAGCAGTTGTAGGAGCTAAAGCCTCTTCCAGTTGTTTTATGACTGTACATTTACTAATGTTAAACGAGATAGTTCTGCAACTATTATCTCTTATGCTATTTCCCACATGTAACCAATAACTTCCTGCTTCAAGCACATAAGCAGATTTATAACCTGTTACACCACTATCATCAAATGAAGCCATTCCATAAAATGGAATAAATAGTGTTATTGATTCATTTTCTTTTGGAACTAAAAGACGAGTTTTAGCAAATACAACTAATTTTCGGCTAGGTTGACCAAGCTTTCCTTGCGGAGCTTCTAAATATATCTGCACAACTTCTTTTCCACTATATTTATCTCCTATATTAGTTACTTTGACTTTTACTGCAATACCACATGCTCTGTTATCAGTTATTTCGCCTATTATATCATAGTCAATAACTTCTATACTAAATTCTGTATAAGATAATCCATAGCCAAATGGATATTTTACACAGTCTTTAGCAAAAGTCTCGAAATATCTATATCCTACATATATATCTTCGATATAAATGTTTTGCAAAGAAGTTTTATCTTTATGAGCAGGATAATATTTTATATCAGTGGCTATAGTATCAGGCAATTTACCACTTGGTGTTGTATTTCCAATAACAACATCTACAATAGCATTGCCACCTTCCATTCCACCTTGCCAAGCATATATAATTGCATTTATTTTTTCGTTTTCCCATGACATGTCAATAATATTAGAGACGTTTAAAATAACTCCAACCTTATCAAAATATTTACAGACTTTATTAATCATATCTAGTTCGCCATCAGTGAGCAGATAGCTCCCTTTTTCATTTGCATTATCTTTATCTTCGCCTGCTGTTCTTCCTATTATAATAATAGCTTTTTCTGAAACGTCTGATACTTCTTTTACAAATTCGTCAGTTAAAGGCATTTCGGTTTGACACCATGGTTCAGATGCCCATTTTCCTCCACCATTATCAATTGGATTATCTTTAAGCCAATCTTCATAAGCAATATAAAGAGCATCATTTACAATTACTTTTCTACGTTCTATAAGTGAATTTATAAAGTCGGTTGTATATTCGGTGTTGACTGCACCTCCAGAACCAGTTCCACAGCTATAATAATCAAATTGACATCTGCCAAATACAGCCACTTGCTCTTGCTTTTTCAAAGGAAAAAATTTTTCATCATTTTTTAATAACACTGTTCCTTGCGAAGCTACTGCACGACTAAATTCTGCAAAGCCCTTTAATGGTACGCCGATTTTCATTACATATTCATCTCCTGTCTATAATATCTACAACTAATTTTGCCACCCTACCCTCTCTCACATCATGTGCTAGTTTTCCAACTAAAACTTCACTATTTAATATTACCACATTAGAAGTTGTATATTCTAATTTATAACTTGTTACTACATATTCATTTGGTATATAGTCTTGTATTTTATCAAAATTATATATAAGTTTTACATTACCTAGTAAAGTTGTAACTATTTGCCTATTGTCACCTAATAAATAGCTTGGAATAGCAGGTGCTAATTTAAGAACTAATTCGCCATTTTCGATATTAAATATTTCATTTCCAAACATCATAATTTTCCATATATGCATAAATTCAATAGTAGAACCACTAAGTCTTGCTACAAATCCCCTGCCATGATAGCTTTCGTTTGGATTTTGACTACTTGCTATAAATGAAGAATTTTCAAAGATACTTCTGCCATATACCTTAGGGTCAAGAAATGGAATTGCAACTTCTTTAAGATCGTTAAAAAAGTTTTTATACATGCCAGCCTTTAAAATTTCTAATAAATATTTGTATTCCATATGCATCCAAATAGATTCATTTTCTAGCCAACCTGGTGTAAATGCTTTTGCACGACCAATTTCATATGAAGCAGTAGCTAAAGAGGCATTTACTTTATACATTTTAAGTTTTTTGTCATATAAATTACTATTTTTAACTGCATTATAGAGCGTATTATGATTATTTTTATACTTATTTAATTTGAAATAACGTACAGGTCCTTCTAAAAATAATGGCATAGGTACCAGCTCAAATTCAAGAGGTGTAATACCCTCTTCTGTTTCTTCAAAAGTTTTAACATTAAAAGTAAAATATGTTGGACATATTGCTTTCCCAAATTGACAAGCTTTGTCAATTCCCTGATAAATTACTTGTAACCATACTTGTAAAATGCTAATTAATTCTTTACTTGATATAACTTTAACACTACCTTCAATTCCGTTAAATATTTTATCTCTATAAGCTTCTTTTGCTGTATTAATTTCATCCCAAAAAATGTATACTTGCTTTGGTATAAAGATTTGTATAAGATTTTTCTTAGTAATAACATTTAA
>LJHE01000033.1 GCA_001983555.1 Candidatus Epulonipiscioides gigas | reverse complement strand
TTATCTGTCAGTGGTGAGTCAGTTGTGTCAATTCGTTCCTTGTTGAGTTGTGGTAGATTGATATTGTTAAGAAATGAATCAATGTCTTCTTGGCTTGTTTTTTCTGATGAATATAGGTTTGCATAAAAATTTCTAAAAATATTATTTATTTGTTCGGGTGATTGTATTGGGTTCCCTGCTGAGTCCTTGATGACGGAGATTGTTGTCTTTTCTTTGTTTTGTTTAATTAGATTTGCCGGGTATTTGCCAGATTTTTTCTTATGGTGAAAATGCTCTTGCCGGAGTCTGTGTATGAGAAATTGGGTTTTTTGTTTGTGATTTCATTCAGTTTAAATTTGTACTTTCTTAATTCATTCTGTGTTTCTTCTGTTGGGTTGCCTAAATTAATGTTTTCGAGCTGCATGATTTTATGTTCTAGTTCAGCTTTTTCTTGTTGGTCTTCTTTCTTTTTGTAAACGGAGAATGAAATGATTATGCCTCTAAGAACTGCTTTACCTGTTTCCCATAAAACAGACGGAGATGCCGTTGGGGAATAATTTATCTCTAGGGAGGATGCCCATTCTTCTTTAATAAGACTGTCAAATTCTGGATCTTTGAGGAGTGACGTATTAAAGCGCCATCTTGTGTTGGGTTTATGTGAGTTGGTTGTTTTTTATGTGAATGTTACCGGGGCATGGTCGCTGATAACTATAGGGTGGATCCTTGAGGTGATGATGTTAGATGTAATTGAGTTGCTGGTGAGGAAGAAGTCAATTCGTGAATATGAGCGGTGAACTGGTGAGAAGAATGAGTGTTCTCTTGTGGATGGGTGCTGTAATCGCCAACTATTGCCAAGACCCAGATCACTCATGAATTGTTTTATTGTTTCTGTTGAATGCCAGATTCGTTTATTGCGTGATGTGGTGCTTTTGTCCACTGATCGGTTAATGACTGTGTTGAAATCGCCTCCTATTATGATCGGGCAGTTAGAGTAGTTGGAGATGGATGAAAAAAAGTTTTGAAAAAAGGAGGGGTTATCAGTATTTGGACCATAGACATTGCCTATTGTGACTGGGTTATTGTCAATTGAAATGTTAATGATGATGAAACGTCCTTCTGGATCTGTAACGGTGGAGTTATGGGAAAAAGAGACATTTTTGTTTATTAGAATTGATACCCCTCTTTGTTTTGAGTTATAGGTAGCTGAGAATGTATGAGTGAATTGTGATGATTTCAATTTGTCGTGGTCTGATTTGGAAAGATGGGTTTCTTGAAGTAAACATATGTCTGCTTGTATTTTAGCCAGGTGATTCAATATTTTAATTTTTTTTGCCTGTGAACCAATCCGTCGGATGTTCCATGTTAAGAACTTAAGTGTTGGCATTTTGGAGTGTGTGATATGAATAATATGGATTGGATATTACTGTTGATATATATGTGTGTATGTGTGTGTATGTCGCATTTGTGCATGATGTAGCATGACCTGCCAAATTAAAAAAAAAACAAAAGCACAATCCTCTGGCAAAACACATGTAACAAATATGCCAAAACATTGAAGAGGATAACAACAATAAAAAACAGCAACAACAACAACAACAACAACAACAACAACAACAACAACAACAACAACAACAACAAAAAAAACAAAAAAAAGAACCCTTTGTGTATGTGTGTAGGGGAGAGTGAGTGTGTGTGTGTGCCCATGTGTGTGAGAGTGTTGGTGTGTGTAGGGGATGTGTTGGAGGGAAAAGAGAGAGAGAACAGCAGAGCATTTGCAGGAGGGATGGAGGGGTGTTTAGAAGAGCCAGGGGGTAATGTCCTTGTCACGGTATAACTGTCCATCAATGTAGTTTGTCCACAGTGATGATTGCTTTTTTTCCTTGCTGTATCATTTTTTTCCAGATGGGATGAAGTTGTTTACGGCGTTGCATGATTTCTCTTGGGAATTGATCATTCAGTACGAAGTCCGTTCCTTTTAGTTGTCTGCCCTGACATTGAACCTGTTGTTTCTGCTTAAAATGTTCGAATTTGGCGATGATTGGACGGGGTAGGTTGTTGGTGGTGTTTCTCTGACCGATACGGTGAACAAGGTGGAAGGTGATTTGGTTGACAGTTTCAGTGGGTAGTTTGAGCTGTTGAATCATGAAGTCTTTTACTGATTTTTCCGGGTCGTCTGATGAATGTTCGGGAATGCTGGTGAAAACAAGATTGTCCCTCATGCTACGTGATTTTAAGTCCAGGATAGTTTCTTTCATTATTTTGTATATTGCAGTAACAGATGTGAGCTGGGTGGTAAGTGTGCTGATGGAGTGTTGTAGCATTTTATTTTCCCGTGTGAGCGTGTCGATCTGATCCTGGCTGTATTCAAGGCTTTGGCGGAGTGCTTGAAATTCATGGTGTAGTACTTCAATTAGGGTGATTCTTTTTTCGAGTGTGGAGAGTTTGAGTTCGATGGAGAGGAGAATGTCGCTTACCTCTGTGCAGCATGGTGGTTTCGGGGAGGTGGATGGTGGTGTACCTGTGCTGGATAGTGAAGCCGGATGGGATCTTTTCTTGTCGTTGGAAGTGGATTTGCCAGTCAGTGTTTTGTTGTCAAAAATTATAACAGTTAGTGTCCTTATATTGCACTTAAGTGCAGAAAAAACATCTAAATCTAGGTAGACTTATTGAAATGATGTACAGCCCTGCGAAACTGAAGAGATATACTGCTGAATTACTTGTCAAAGAGAGCATTTGAAGAGTCATGAACTATATTTCCCTGTAATTTTTTGCAAAAATGTATGGATAGAATTTGTAGCTCAGCAGTGCAAGGTACAGATGAGCTAAGGAGTCAAGAGTGTGGGCCTGAATGAAGGAGGGAAGGAGTACGGAGAAAGTAGCAAGGAGAGGCTGAGGTATCAGGATTAGGGTTTTTTTCCTATCTTAAATCAACAGCATGGTTCTTCAATTAGAAAACATGATTTACTGATGCTACACTAAGATTTTTTAATGCTTATTTTCAAACCCTGCTCTTGAACTCAAAGGTGAACAAAGTTCCAGCTTGAGCACAGATTCACTCTGCTCCTGCACTAACTTTCACACTTGCATATAGATATACAACTTGCTTAGACAGATTTTATGTTCTCCAGCTTCATTCTCCTCACACCTGGCCTCATCTATGCACTTTTGCAACTTTTGCTCTTGAATTTTTGTCGCAACAATCCTGTCAAAACTCCCCAAATAACAGAATACAACTTGTAGTGTCAACAAATGAAAAGATCGATGCTTGGTTGTGGGCACGTTTGCTCATCTTCCTCTGACGTCCTGTAAGGGCAGTCACTGTTTAACTCATTTTTATATTCATCCACGCCTGTCCTCTGGGGTTTTATGAAATGAACCTGCCTTGCTTTCTTTATGACGTTTGGACAGTAAATGTATATACCAGCACCTGTACTTTTTCTTTGGTAGTTACATAAAATAGTAGTCATATATGCCGCACACCATCTTCCTGTCGGTGTGCTGGAGGAGTAAAAAAATAAACTATGACTCCATGAGAGCAGAGTGGGGGTCTCATCTCACATAGTGACACAACAAATTGTAACCAACCCTCTGCTTTACCTGTTCACCCTGACACGGCCTAGTGAAAGGACCTTTCCTTACTATATTAAAGCATAAAGCTGGTCTTGAATACACACCCAAATGATCATCAATATACTGTTTGAGCAGTATGTAAATGTAATCTTGACATTTTAAGATCTCTCACTTCTCAGCAAAATTTATCCTTGTTTACATCTAAATATTATCTTGTTTTCTGACATGTAATTTCCTGAGTAAAGGCGTTAACTGAGGTGATGATGGACAGTCCTGCAGTCAGTGTTCAGTCCAGGTTATCTTGATGACTTATCTTAAAATTTCTTGCATGATATGGAGTGTCATAATCTATTCAAACTGTTACTTCTGAGGTGATGATGGGCTGTCATTGACTTTCCAGAAAGTGGTGGACAGTCATACAGTCAGCATCTGAGTGCATGTAGCATGCATGTGGCCATCGGAGGAAGTGCAGCCTCTTCAAAAATTTACAGCACGAGAGCCTAAGATTTTTCAAGAATTTAAGAACCCTCTGCCTGCTTGTTTTTCATACTGCTATTTTAAAAGACACAAGACAACCTAATATTGGAGTTGCTCTATTCAACAATGGACAACATGACTATACGATAAGTAAAATGTTGCTTGTGATGTCCAAATCATTAGCATTTTAACATCTTTCTGCTGTTTTTGCAACACCTTAACTATTATGGTACCATCTTACCAGATATTTTTTTTTTTGTGGAGCCAGAGGTAAGGCAAGAGGTAAGATATTATGGTTCCTCAAACCAATCTGCATATGCCTTGTAAAAGGTCATGGGTGCCCTTGTGCCAATCTTGGGCACACAAACCACCCATGGGGTGACGGATCCATGGAAAAGAGATGGCACACCAGTTTGTAATTAAAGATTAAAATATATATATATAATAATAATGGGACTCATTGGGCAGACATGCAGTTTTACCCGAATTATCTCTGAAATGTTCAGTGGGGACTAATTCTAGGGTTAATTTTTTTTTATAACAGCTTCAGTCTGATAGTAACATAGAAGTAACTTAGTGTAAGTGTAATGTAACATCAAATAGATTAGACAGTCAGACAGTAAACTGGGGCCAGAGTTTTACATCAAAATAACAATTTGCCATTAAGCTGTTCAAGCCATGGAGTCATCGAAAACTAAATGTAATACAAAGTGCCATCATCATTTGAACAACACATTGAAAAATGCGAAAATGTTTAAGTTGAAATTTTATAGGTCTGATTCATACACACAAGTCTTCAGGGATTCTGCCAATGGATAAAAGTTTGCTCCATCAACTGTTTGTGCATTTCCTGGGAGGGGAGGAGCTCGCAATCAAAAAATGATGGCACTTAATGTCCCTCTGATTGGTACCTTTTTTTTCAGCCACATAAATCACAGGCAAGATGGCAGAACTGACATAGTACAACCTCCCAAACTTCAGAGAAAAGTGGCTTCACTGATGGCAAATAATTGTGAGACTCCAGATCATCCCATCTGAAAGAGGAGAGATTTAAATCTTGGAGGAGGAACACTGCGAACCCAGGTCTGTTTTTATATAATGTTTTTGTTTTTGTTTACTAAATAGAGCAAAGTTTTTTTCTTTCTTTAAAAATAGAGAGATAAAGCTGGTGAATAGCTAATTAATTTACAACATTAGAGCAAATAAAGATGCACATATTTTTCTCAGTAGAACAAATAAGAGCTAAAAATAGAGTGACTATTAAATCCAATTGTAAGTGTATATTATTAAAACCGGAGGTTAACATTTCTATGTTTTATGCCAGTGATGTATTTTGAAAGTGTTACAACTTCATTCAGTCATAATGTCAGTGTTGTATTTATAATTTGTTCTGCTGCCCTCAAGTGGCCAAAAAGATCAATAATATTATTATAAAAACGGCTTTAAAAAGCAAAAGCAAAACGGATAAATGGATATACAGAAACTGACATCATTGAAACTAATCTGGAGAATTTTTTGAACCTATTTAGCTAATATTCAAAGTTCCTTGTAAAACATGTTCTTAGATGATAAGGCTCTATTAGTCTAGTTAATTTACCAAGAAGGTGTTTAATAAATTACTGGCTCGAGAAGCAGAATGTGGTTGTCATGTCTGACAGTCAGAGATTCCAATGTCTCCAATTAGACCATTAAATATTAAAATACCTTCAGCAGAATTACTTGACCTCTTATCTTTTGACAAGACAACCATATCCTGCTGCTTACTGGCTGGAAACTTCCCAACGACTGTTTTCACATAAAAATAAGAATGAAAAGAAAATATCCTAAAAGGGACATAATGTTAAAAGCTATATGTGTTTTTTAAAGACTAATTCTAAAATGTTAACAAAATATACCTAAACCCAAACATAAGCTAAAGGTTATGTGAACTTCTGGCCAGAAGATTTTTGGTTCAAAACCCTGGACTTGACGAGTGTCTGGTGACCCATGTAAAGGGCAGCAGATGCTCCTCTTCGTTAAAACAACTGAGGTGCCCCTGAGCAATGCCCATAACCCCAACTGCTCAAGCGGAAATAAGATAAGCTCCCTCAACTTTAGCATAACAAAACGAAAAAGGAGCGAGTCTCTCCTTTTTATTGCTGAAAATCGTATCACTTATGACAGTAATACACTCGTCCATATCAGAAGAGGAAGTGCAATGATTGGATTAAGTGCAGCTGACCTTGAGACGATCTCTGCTCTCGGCATCTCCAGATCCGATAATCAAAACATTCGGACCAGGGGACCGTTTCACAAAGCAGGTTTAGTGAAAACTCTGAGTCTGTTAACCCTGAAATGAGGGAAACTCTGAGTTTTTCGTTTCACAGAGGGAGGTAACTCAAACCAGAGAAAGAGGGGTAACTCTAGCCTGTTTGACAGAGAGAGGTAACCTAAGTTCTCGGTCAGTTACCGTAGTAACAGACTCTATGAACCTAACCTGGTCGGGACCAGGTTTTTCTCAATGAACCACAAGTTTCTCTCTGTCTCCGCCCTCTTTCAGCCCCACACGCTATTTGATTTCGTCATTCATTCAGTCGGCAGGCGAGTTTTGGCGTAATATAGTTCTGCCGTCTGTTATTTAAAAAATCATTTAAAAAATCAGTCAGGCAGCCTATATAAGAAGTCCATTAGGCACAGTAGGTGGAGACTTTTTTTCAC
Source organism: Candidatus Epulonipiscioides gigas (assembly GCA_001983555.1). Classification (GTDB taxonomy): domain Bacteria; phylum Bacillota; class Clostridia; order Lachnospirales; family Cellulosilyticaceae; genus Epulonipiscioides; species Epulonipiscioides gigas. Next base: position 9,182 of record LJHE01000033.1, on the reverse strand, counting down.
TAACATGGCCTGTCCTTTTGATAACAATCCCGTTGATTAAGGTGCAGCGTTACTGCGCAGAGAATTAAATATTTGTCGGGAGATGGTCATTAGACCGCGCATAGATGTTCTAGCATTTCCAGACAATTATCTTTTTGAGCGCTACCGTCTCACGTCACAGTCTATCGTCTACATACACAACCTAATCCGTCCTTACATTTGCAACATTACCAACCGTAGTCATGCTCTCACATCCCAGCAGATATTGTGTGTTGCGCTGCGTTTCTTTGCATAATGTCGGAGATGCAGAGCACTTGAGTAAGGCAACTGTATGCAGAGCGGTCAGAAAAGTGTGCCTCCCCCTGAAACGGCTGTTACCCATCTTTGTAGTTTTCCCTGGACATAAACCTGTCAGAGCCATCAAGGAGGAGTTCCACAGATCCGTTAAATGAATTTTAAATTATATTCTGTTAATGACATTGTGCTGCAACCTCAGACTAGGATTAGTAATTTTAACAATGTAAAACATGATCAAAATGAGGTACTCCCATGAGATTATGCCGAGGTTTTACCTGTTTGAACAATGTTTTTATATTTCATCTTAAACTGCCGCCAAGTGCACTTCTCCCTCGCGGGATTGCACCTTAATGAAAAAAATTAATAGGCTACCATTCAAGCAGTTATCCCCTGTAATATTATTGTAGTTACAAATGACTACATTTAAACTTATACGCATTGACCCGAGCAGCTATGTTCTCCCATGCCGTCTCCCTCTCTTTTGCAGCTGCAGCAGTGTTGCACTTCTTTCTAAAAACATGTTCAAACTCGCCGTATGAGCGCATTAAGTTGTCCTGTTCTAGTGGAGTGAAAACGCAGCCCTCCTCTTCCCCGTTGCCATGGTGACTCGTTGAATTGGGGCTCCATTGATGCTGTCTTTTTATAGTTGTGGTGCACGCGCTTAACTCCAGGTGAAACTACTCCGAGTTGATCAAACTAACTCAAATCAGCTGTCCTGGAACCGAAAACTCCGAGTTTATTATCTCAAAGTAGATCAACTCAGAGTTCAGGGTTAGACTCAGAGTTTGTTGAACCTGCTTTGTGAAACGGACCCCAGATGTCATTGCAAGCGGTGTGGTCGACCCAGGAAGAAAGGTAAATGAGCCGGGATAAGAGTTAAGCTAAGAAGGCTTGGACCCAAGGCTTTTCCACTACCCAGCCTGCTCCTGGCAAATGTCCGGTCGCAGGACAATAAAATGGATGAGATAAGACTCAAGCTGACTCAGCAAAGAGAAACCAGAAACTGCGGTGCTCTCATCTTTACAGAGACGTGGCTTCATAACAACATACTGGATGAGGCCTTAGCACTGGATGGACGGAGCCTGTTCCGGGCTGACAGAACACAAGACTCCGGTAAGACGAGAGGGGGAGGACTCTGTGTTTACATCAATGATGCCTGGTGCACAGGTGCAGTCAGAGTGGATGGAAAATGTTCACCTGACGTTGAGTTTTTATTGCTAAGATGTCGGCCATATTACCTGCCCAGAGAATTCACCAGTGTGTTTGTTGCTGCTGTTTACATTCCACCGGATGCAAATTCAAAAAATGCACTCCAGGAATTGTATGAGGTCATCAGCAGTCACATGGCAAAAAAGCCAGATGCTGTTATGATTGTTGCTGGGGATTTTAATCAAACAGACCTCTGAAGTATTTTGCCTATATTCCACCAGCACGTCCACATCTCCACCAGAGAAAACAGCAGCTACAGAGCCCCCTCTCATCCTCATTTTGGCCAGTCAGACCACATCTCCCTGCTTCTCCTGCCTACTTACATCCAGCTGACAAAAAGGGTCAAGCCAACTGTAAAAACAGTTAAAGTGTGGACAGATGTAGCTACAGCAGCTCTACAGGACTGTTTTGAATGCACAGACTGCCAGATGTTCAAAGATGCTGCTACCCAGGAGAACCATATCGACCCTGAAAAATACACATCATCAGTGACGACAACATACATCAGCAAATGTGCTGATGATGTGGTAAAAATCAGGTCAGTTACATCATTCCCTAATGAGAGAGCCTGGATGAATGGAGAGGTGAGAGCTCTATGTAGAGCCAAAAAAGCTGCCTTTAAGTCAGGTGACAAAGAAGCTTACAACACTGCCAGAGCAAAACTGAAAGCTGGCATCAAGGAGGCAAAGCGAAGGCATCAACAGAGACTGGAGTGAGAGACCTCAACACCAACAACAGCAAAGACGTGGCAGGCGGTCAAAAGTGTTACAGGCTACAAAAGCAGGAGCACTCCCATCATGTGTGAGGCCACGTTACCGGACGAGCTAAACACATTTTATGCTCGCTTTGATCTCCTCAACAGCGAGTCAGCAGCTACTCCGCCTCCAGAGGACGGGCCACTGTCAGTATCCACAGCAGATGTGGGGAAAGTCCTGCTGAAAGTAAATATGAGTAAAGCTGCTGGGCCTGATAACATCCCTGGCTGTGTACTAAAAACATGTTCCAACCAGCTAGTAGATGTCATTACTGACATTGTTAACATATCACTGTCACAGGGGGGTGTTCCCACCTGCTTCAAGACAGCCACCATCATCCCTGGGCCTAAAAAGTCTGCAGTGTCTGATTTAAATGACTACCGCCCTGTGGCACTCACCCCCATCCTGATGAAGTGCTTTGAGAAACTGGTTCTCCAGCACATTAAGAACAACATCCCTGCTAGTCTGGACCCTCACCAGTTTGCATTCAGAACCAACAGATCCACAGAGGATGCCATCTCCACTGCTCTCCACTCAGTCTTCACTCACCTTGAGAAAAGCATCACCTATATCAGAATGCTGTTTGTTGATTTCAGCTCAGCTTTCAACACAGTCTCCCCCATGAAGCTGATTGGAAAACTGAACACTCTGGGTATCAGTACCACTCTCTGCAAATGGATACTAAACTTCCTCACAAACAGACCCCAGTCAGTTCGGATTGGCAGTCTCTCCTCCTCCACTCTAGTGCTCAACACCGGAGCCCCCCAGGGCTGTGTGCTCAGCCCCCTCCTGTTCACGCTGTAAACCCACGACTGCAACCCCTGACATGGAGAGAACTCTATTGTGAAGTTTGCGGATGACACCACCATTATTGGCCAGATTTCCAACAATGATGAGTTTTCATATCGGGAGGAAATCAACCATCTTGCAGAATGGTGCACAGAAAACAACTTACTGCTCAACGTCAGCAAAACCAAAGAGCTGATAGTTGATTTTAGAAAAAAGGAGGCAAAGACACACAAACCTGTTTAGATCAATGGAGCTGAGGTGGAGCAAGTGAGCAGTTTTAAGTTCCTGGGAATCAACATTACAGAGAACCTGTCATAGACTTCACATATCTCTGCAGTGGTTAAAAAAGCTCAGAAATGGCTGTATTACTAAAGGAAACTTAAGAAAGCAAAATTCCCACGCCAACTTCTTGTCAGCTTCTACAAAGGAGTGATTGAAAGCATCCTGACTGGAAACATCACAAACTGGCATGGGATGTGCACAGCCCAAGACAGGAAGACTCTGCAATGAGTGATTAAAACTTCCCAAAGCATCATTGGTACCCATCTATCAAGCATCAGTGATATCGGGGAGGTTAGGTGCCTGCGCAGAGCCAAGAGGATACTAAAAGACAAAACCCACCCCAGCCACAGCCTGTTCACCCTTCCGCCGTCAGGCAAAAGATACAGAAGTATCCGCTGCCCTACCACCAGACTTCAGAGCAGCTTCTTCCCTCAGGCTGTGAGACTACTTAATGCACCATCTGCACTCCTCCATGTTTAATCATTTTATCTTTTTTATACAATCAATTAATTAATCAAGAGGGAACCACATTTTAATTTCATTGAACAACTTGTTGAATAATGACCAATAAACTTCCTTGTATCCTTGTAAGATCAATCTGTGATGGTACTAAGCATTTTCCAGGTATAGATGAACAACTGTGACTGCGATGAGGCATTCCTGAAAAAGAGAGCATTGCTCTTAGAGAAACTTGCCTGACTAAAGAAAGGTGAAAAAAGACCACTTTCATTCGAACAATACTAAATAAATATATTAGGGCCTTTGGTCTGTGTAACAGTGGCTGTGCATTAACACACTGCTTTTAGAAATATCAGCATTTAACTCTTTAATGCAGCAAACTGCTTAATGCATTGATGTTTAATAAAAGACTCAATGTAAATACACACACACACACACACACACATATATATGCATACACACACATATATATATTTATGTGTGTGTGTGTGTGTGTGTGTGTGTGTATATATATATATATAGATAGATAGAGAGAGAGAGAGAGAGAGAGCTAAGCTTTTGCTTACTCTTTGATAAAATATCTCAAATCTAAATTCCTTTTTCAGATTTTGGCTAAATATTTGATATTTGGGACTCTTCTAATTCTCAATGCAATGTTTTGCACCACGTTTGATGCCCAGCATTTAAAAGAAGTTACAGTTCAAGAATCTATTGATGTAGAATTTAATGTCATTATCTAACAGTTGACTTAACAAATAAAATCCAATTTAAATTCTGGTTCTGGCCATCTGGGCTGTCAGACACCCATCACTTTTACAATAAAATGCAACAAATTACACATTTATGTGAAAAATCATTCACCTGAATAGTGGAAGTGGGGTCATTTATTGGTCCTGATGCCACTTAAGTTCCTTCAGCTGCAAACAATCAATTTATCAGCTCTATTTATTTGCATAATAAAAAAATACAGCTGAAAAACTTAATCTTGTTTTTTCTTTTGACATACAATTAATCTGCAGCTGAGTGATTCATCACTTCTCTGCAGAGAAGCCAAGCATTATCTAGTTCCAGCTCAGTTGCGAGGATTAGTTTCTTTTTCTGGTTTTCATAGCCTTAATCAAAAATCTTTGGTTTTGGAAAGTTGGTCACACAGTAAAAGAGACATAATATTCCATTTTAGATTTAAACCAAATAACAAATTGAAAAAAGGAAAACAATTTATGTTAAAAATAATTCTTGGTTGCAGTCCCACACATTGGTCTCCTCACCTGCAAATAATCAATTCAACAGCTTTATTAAGAAAATGGACGGATCCTATCATTGAGGCCAGAAGCCTTAAATATTAGCAAACATGCCTAGTAACATCTAACAAGGTTTAATCTCTACAATTTAGCCCGTGTTTATGACTCAATAGCAAGAGCTATTCCTTTTAATTAAAGCGTTTGGAACTGGCTCTGATGTTTTTTTTTTCCAACAATGTCCTCACCAATTGCTCAGTCTATTGAGACTGGAAGCTATTGATAGTCAATTGATTCCCTTTTAAACCTCTGTCTAACCAATATTATATTGAACAGACACATATGAACAGTTGGTCTGAACGCATTCTCTATACGAATGAGACAGGAGTACATAACTGTTGCGGAACTGAACTCGTGCGTCCGTCAGGAGTCTGGTCGCCGTCTTGTGGCTGTATGCAGGCTTAAAAACCAAATTTAAATCAACACCACACTTTGAGACCAGACAGACACAAGTGAAAATCTGCCTGCCTTAACACAAACTATTTAATTTCCGCATGCATGCCAGACTGTTGCTCCTCAACAGGTAATGTAAGGCAATGTAACTTACCTTAGTCAAAGTTGACTGGGTAAAGTACATCCTACCTGCATGTGCTGCATGTGACAGGACATGCGGTGTGTCGACAAATTTTCATAATTTACTGGAAATATTCTGGTCTATGAACAACCTTTGAAAACGAATATGATTCTAATTATAACTAAGCCCTCTCAGATGGCCATGTTATCCATTTACTTGTCCTGTACTTTTTCATGTGTTTTCCATGACTGGAAAATTTGTCCTTTTTCCCCCCGTTTTTCCCAGGGCACATTAGGACCCTGGCAATTCAGGAATCATTATAAAACACTACTGTCTGAATTAGGACTAACTGAGATCAATTGAGAATTCTAACTGCTTTACTATATGAGATCTGTGTTTAACAAACACTTTACTGTGTTACTTTGCCATCAGTTATGATATCTGAAATGGATTTAATCACATATTTTTGCCTTACTTAAACAAATTCTTGAGTTTTGAAGAACCTTTAAAATTTCATGTTGAAATAAATAAATAATTAAAAACTACATATAAAAAGCAATACATGCTGTGTTATATCACAAACAATAATGAATTTTAAGTACTTGAATTTAAGTAAGGTAAAAGAGTGCATCATGAAGCATTAAATTAGTTTTTTCTGCTTTTCTAATGTTTGACATTAAAATAGTCACATAGATGAATATAATGCAAAATGTTGTTCCTTCACTAATGTGTCCTCCCACATTTATCTTATTTAAGCATTTGTTGTTTTTATTCCTGCAACATATGCACTTTGTTTATTAAAAGATTATTTGATTCAAATCAACCTACACAGAGGAAAGAAGAGCTTTCACTGGTTAGGACAAGAGGATCCTTTTGGTCCTCCAACTAATCAACTTCACTGCTGTTATATGGTATCAAAAAATTAAAAGGAAGTGTGTGTGAACAAGGGCCAACAGCAGATTTTACTTGCTGACTGTGACACAATTAGAAATAATATAAGTCAATCGTCAAAATGTAAATCACTTTTATGAATTGTGTCATATGGCTCAAACAGTCAGGATTACTGTTGAAATTAACCAAAGAAATAAGAACATCATCAGGATAGACTTAGTGGTTTGTGATTATTTGTTTAGGCACTAAAGCACAGTTCTGTAAATGAAAGGTAAGGCAAGTGTATAAGCATCATTTACTTAAATAAGTACCAAAGAGTACTTGAAATAAAGCAAATCAATGGATAAAAAAAAAAAAATCAACTGAAACAATTAGGGAAATACAGAGGAGCCTGTGGCCTAGTGGTTACAACTCACACAAAATAACTGCAACATCCTTGGTGTGATCACAGCCATTATGTGAGTTGCATCTAGAAGCAAAAGTGCCCTCTTGAATGCTCCAGTGGGATATGAAAACATTAAAAAGTGCCATCCTGGGGGCCCTTTGAGCAGAGAAAATATGATAGACTGTCATGTAGGCTGCTGTACTACAATGGGACAGTTCCACCATACATCCATCAAGAATTCCTGTATGCCAGTGCCTCACTGCATGAAGCTGGTGCCCTTTTTATTGGTCATGCCCTTCAGGCAGCCTGAGTCTGCCAACGCCTCATCTCTTCTACCTCTTTCTCCTCAGTTTTTCCTGTCCATGCTTCATGTTTCCTGTCAAATATGCTACATTCTTACAGTAGGAAAGAAAAATTGAACAGGCTTGGATTAAAAAAAATATAAAATGAAATTTAAAAGAAATATAAACAAACAAACAATTATAAACCAACTGTGGGGGGCCCACCATTATTAGAACCAAATTATGTTCTGTCAGGCAGTCTAACCTGATCCTGTGTGCTTCAAATTCTTGTTTCGAGACTCTTCTTTGATAAAACATTTCAAACTAAGAAAGCAGAGGAATATGATCAAGTGCGCTTAAAAAAACAAGCTAAATCAAACTGTGCTTATCAAAATTTTAACAAACTGACACAAGAAACCAGGAAAAAAGTTGGTTTCGACGCCCTATAATTTGAAGCAGTTCTGAACAGTGCTGTGTGAGACTGTCCCGTATGATGATCAGATATGATGACAATAGTTGTTTTAACAAGTGCACCCAAAAGACAGTGTCTAAAAATGTCTTTGGCATTATTATTTTAAACCAGTAACAGATACAGTATAATAGATTTATTCGGCCCGTAGCATATAGAAATGACCTGAAGTACACTTATCCAGTTGATAACCTTTTTCAGATGCTTGAGTTGAGGACATAGCTAAGAAAACATGAACATGAAGATAAATCATAATATCGACAAACATGGCACAATCTTCTTTTTTTTCCAGACAACAAAACCTGAACGCAGTATCTGCAGGAGGTTGTGTATTGGAAGTTTAGACCGGAAGTGGTTTTGTCTTTCTTACCCGGTGACTTCACATAATGAACCCCTCCCTGTCTCCCCAGTCACTCCTGTGCAGTGTTTTATACTGAAAGGTAAAGATGCGAATTCACACTGCGACTCGAGCTTCAGAGAGCGGATTCTATAGCCGGCAGGTTGCCCTCGCAGTCTGTCTCGACTGAATCCTATGAGATGAAAGTTTTCATTTCTCCAGCTAATGACCGTGTCTGCAGGTGAGGAGACTAGTGTCGCCTGTTGCTTCAATGCCTGTCTGTACTGTATTGTGTTTGTGCTGTTCATCTCCTGCTTTGGTCGCTGCCTTTATCAATTGTTACATGAAGAAATTGTTTTTAGCTTATTTCCATCTGAGATTTAGGTGTTGGGATGAATATAAATGTGCGCTTGTCATTGGCATTTTGTCTCAATTAGTCAACATCAAGCTGTGATTAGGTGTCGACAGTCCAGTTGGGTTTATGCGTGATGTTTTCACAGGGAACGTCCTGTCAGACGCCATTTAAAAAAGATATTTAATGTTTCTTTGGTTCCTGCTGAAATGATGGAACATGTCAAATAATATCTGAAACTGTTTGAAGCCACACATTCATTCGGCTTATGTAAAACCCTCTGTCGGATCTTTATTCTTTGAGAAATTTTTAACTTTATTGCTGCTTCGCCTGCAGTTTCTTGCGATGTTTTTCCAATAAAATGCATAGCGGAGGGCGGTAGCGACCAGTGGGAATCATTACTAAAAGTTAAAATGCTACTGAAATAATTTCCTCTAGATTTTTAGTGTCCATACCGAAGTACAATGTCGTATTTGTAGATTCAGAATCTAAGTGTTTTTCTACAACATGTTCAACTACTGTTTTTCAGCTAAGGTGGATATATTAAATTACCCAATTTTTAAATTGAGTTTTGCGTGACGTTCTTTCCACTTATTGGTCATATGCGGCTGCATTTTAGGCAGCTTTTTGTTTACTGGATTGTAAACGCTAATAGCATGACGTGTATTTGGGAAGTTGATCGTAATGTTGTTATCTGCTGGTCCATTGTTTTCCCATGTTAAAGGAACGGCGGGCTGTGTTTGCAGAGCCATGTCTGTCAAAGGATAGCAGAGCAATTCAATGATCGCATGCATGCGGAAATTAAATAGTTTGTGTTAAGGCAGGCAGATTTTCACTTGTGTCTGTCTGGTCTCAAAGTGTGGTGTTGATTTAAATTTGGTTTTT
>LJHE01000032.1 GCA_001983555.1 Candidatus Epulonipiscioides gigas | reverse complement strand
GAAAAGTGTCTTTGAGAATTTGGACCTTTTCAGATTCTGACAGTTCAGACGCTTTTATGACAGAAATTAGAAAAAGAAAGCAGAGAGAAGTGATTAAAATGTCGGCAGGTGCAAACAAAAGATCCCATAAAGTCTCTAAACTTTGTGATAATTTACGAAACTAAAATGTTTTCAGATCATTGAGGAGCCCTGGATTCTGCACCTTTAGAGGAGGACGTCCATCTCTGCAAAATGATGGCATCTAAACACACAATCGCCAGGAAATGTGACCCTTCAGCTTTAGAGCAGTGGCTGGATATTATGCAGAAAATATACTCTTTGGAAAAGTTAACTCATTATTCAAATTTAATTCAGGAATCCGTGTGAAGCTTTGGGCTAAATGGACTGCATGTATGAGCTGCGGCAAGTTCTCAGGTGACATGATAGGGACAGAACAACAGGTCCACTTCTAAAGAAAGTTGTTTTGATGCAGTGAAAAACTAAAAACTGAATGAATACAGTTCAAACAAAGAAAGTGATTCAGAACCAGTCGGATGTGCTCCGACTGCCTGTATTCAGGTGTGTTTTTAACAGCAGCAGCACGTCCATGGAAGGAAACCTCAGTGTGAGTCTGTGTTCTTTTTGTTTGCAGAGAGATGGAGAGAAGAGAAGAGGAGGAGGAAACAAAGACCAGTGTTCAGAGAGAGCAGGAGGAAGCTCAGGGTGAACACCAGGAGGCAGAAACTGCAAGCAGAGAAGGTGATGACAGTGATGATGAGGATGAAGATTCAGGTGATGAAGAGCAGGAGGACAAACAAGGATGTGATGGTGATGAAGATGCTGCCGGGATGAGGAAGACTAAAAAAGAGAAAGGTGTTGGAGTGACTTCCAGTCCGGACAAGAAGTGTGTTCCAGGTATCATATACCTGGGTCACATTCCTCCAAGGCTCCGCCCCAAACACCTGAGGAACCTGCTGTCAGTGTACGGAGAGATCGGACGCATCTTCCTGCAGCCTGAAGGTAGTTTAGTTACAAAAGTAGCTGAGAGCTGCTGCATCAAACACAGACAAGAAAACATTCAATGATGACGACTGACGTCACCAGTTTGTCTGCGGGTTTTGCTGCACCTTCGTCAATCCAGAAACCGTCAAAAATAAGATCAGTGGCAGCATTTTGCCAGAAGTCAGAATTGGACCTGATCTCAGATCAGCTGTTGGCTCAGCTTTGCTTTCTCTGATTGTTCTGGAGGCGCCACTATATAGAGGTTTGGTTTTGGTGTGCTCTGGCACCATCTAAAGGTCTGTTGTGAAACATGCCTACTCCTCATAGACAACATGCATTTGTTTACAAGCAGAGGGTTGTGAAGCGATTGTGAGAAGCTAAAGAAACAGGTGAACTGAAAAGGTACAGAATTGTACCTGATTTTACGCAAATGTGACTCTGCCAGCGTCTCAGTATACAGCCTGTTTAACACATGTAGAACATTGTGTGTATTAAACTTTTGCTATGATGTCTATTGGCCGTGGCTAAACGGCTGACGTTACATTGGAGAGGATAATTGATTACATGCTAACGTTAGTTGAGAAGGGTTTGTGATGTTCCGAACCTCAGCTAAGCTAACCTGAAGTTCAACAAGAAAAGACAACTTCTTGGTGAATTTTGACTCATTTATTTGTATGCAAGCTGAAGACAGAACTTGGATATGATGACTTTCAGCTCCCAGTAAAACCGCTAACCATTAGACAATAAGCTAACCCAAAAAGCTACAGCTTACTGTAACTGTTACCTGCAGTCTGTTAAACATTTCGAGGTGTACACTCTGTCATTGGGTAGTTGCTTTACCGTTAGCTGTGAGACAGATTATCCTTATTATTATTAAAAGCAGCATTGTAACCACTTTACAACCATGCATTTGTTGTGTAACGTTGAAATGTTTTGTACGCTAGCTTTCTCGTGCTAATGTTAGCAGCTAAACTTTTGTCAACATGGATTGACTTGGTCTACAACCAGCTGCAGGCGAGTGGACAACTGTTTTGCTGTGCAACAATCAAAACACACAACAGCTGCTCTAAAATCTGACAGACAACATTAGCATGCGTAGCTAACGCATCGGAAGATGGTGAGGCTGTTTACATCAGGCTGCAACAAGCTAACGTTGCCTTATAAACTTTTTGACTGAATTGTTTTAGGCTGAATGGGTTTATGACAAAGGTAACAACTTGATCTAACAATAAAGTGCAACAAAGAAGACACAAGGCTTGAAACGATCATATTATTCATCAGCCAACAGCAACATGGCCGGCTTGGCGTCTGACTTGCAACCCACTGATTCACACGACTCTTGCTAATGTGTAAAAGCCTGTCTGATATTTACTCTCGTCCACTCCCATGGTCTGCAGCTCTCTCTCCTTCTCTTCCTCGCTTCCTCTGATCTTCTTCTGTGGTCTCTTTGGGACCTCTGCCATGCTGAGACTAGTGAGCTAGCAAGCATCTTACAGCTAAGCGACAGGTATTGATGTTGATTTGTGACATGTTGCTGTAAAGCGATAGTGTTGCTGTGAGAGAGTGCTGAGCCAAAGTTATGTCGTCCAACACCAGGCCAGCAGGGGACGCTGTGTCAGGGGCACCGTTCTTGTTCCAAGTAAATGAAATGTAAAAAATGATTTTAAAACTATCATTTTAAGGTTGAAAACTACAAAGTGGGGCTAAAGTCATCGCAGATTTAAGCAACATCTGAGTAAAAATTAATGGGCATGATGCATCGTGACTTTAAAATAACTTTTATGTACTTCTAACTTTTAGGAGACCAGCTGAGTCGTGAACAGAAAGTCAATGAAATCGTTCTAATTTTTAATGCGATTCTTTGGTTGGTTTGTAGCAATGACACTGAAGCTTCCATTAGACTGAAAAATGTAAGTGAGATACAATTGTATTCTCTTTGTCAGCATTTCGGGCGGCAGTGAATCCGACCATATCGTGCCAGTTTTTGTGTTTGTGTTGGAAGTTTAAAGTGCAGAGTTGAACTGCGCCAACGCAAAACTGAATCAGTCTCCTAAATGTCATTAAACAAAGATCATATAAGTGTCACACAGATTCTTGTTCGATCACCAGGTTGAACTGTTCACACTTTGTCGTAGTCTTCAAATACTACAACACCCATGATCCTCAGCTGTTGTTGCTCTGGAAAAGAAGACACTCAGAGGAGTAAATCTTTGATCAGGCTAAGTGAAATGCAGCCTGGGAATGTTTGTTTTTGTATGTTTTTATTTTACTGTCTTTGTCTCCTTTGTCCTCAGATGGTCAGGTGAGGAGAAGGAAGAAGAAGTCTGGTCTTAGGAGGTGTGACTTTACTGAAGGATGGGTGGAGTTTCGAGATAAACGAGTTGCAAAGAGAGTGGCAGCATCTCTCCACAATACACCGATGGGAACCAGGAAAAGGCAACTGTTCTTCTCCGATCTCTGGTCCATCAAGGTACGGTCTGCTGGGCAACAGCTAGCATCACATTGGCACATGACACCTCAGTGATTCCATCTAATCACTTCCCCATCAGAAGGTTTGATTCCCTCTGAGTTTACATCAGCCTTAAACAACTGATCATAGCTGTGAATGACGGTTTCATCTCGATGATACTTAGCAGTTTTACCAGTCTAATGTAGGGAGACACAGCTTCTGTTAGCTCATCCAGACTGCTGGTAGAAGGCCTGAAAACATCCCAGAAAACTCTGAGCTGCTTTTGGTTCGTGCCGTTGTAGTTTGTGGACTACAGAAAGCAATTTACACTGCATTTCATTATTCACCCTAACACACACATTCATACCCTATTCACCGGTAAATGAAGTTGGTTTGCCCAGTGACGCCACAGAGAAATATTCCTGGTGACTGTGAGCAAAGTCCGAGGTGTCGGAGTTGGAGCTTCCTGGCATGTTTCCCTCCTCCCCTCTGCAAACCTTTTTTTTAAGGTGGTCAGAAGGTTTGTTTTCCCATCCTTTGCATTGTGTCACATTACAGGTTTCAAATACTCTTTAGGAACTGACTCCTCACATAACGAATCATGTAATTGTTGTTCTGTGAAGCTGTTTGGAGAAAATAGAGCTGCTCGTTCAAGAACAAATCTACCCAAGTGATCTGCAGTTTATTTTGGATGCATGTATGAGACATAGAACTGCATCTGATAGAATGTACACTTCCAATGATCTCTCTGTAAAGGCAGATTGTGTAGATTTTTTGATTGTTAAACATCTTAAGTGATCCTGTTAACACCCACAGTTACAGAGGTGTTCCCTTTTTTACAAGTGAACTCCAGAAAATGTTTGCAGAACCAGACGATGTGCAGCGTGGCCCTTTGAAAAGTGTTGCACACAACCAGAGATTGTTCATGTCAGACGCATTCGCACACACTGAAAATAATCTTTTGGGTTTGGGCACTTGGGTTGAGGATGCAGGATGCATGACATGTTTTGTTTGCAGGACGCTCACAGATGACACTAACTTTTGTACAACGCAACTTTTTGTAACATACTCTTTTGGTGTGTATCAGTACTTCTTGTGTCTGAACACAAATGCAATATCAATAAAAGAGTGGAAATCAAAGTACAGGCAAGCAGAAAAGAGCAGGAGCAGCTGCACTCGGTGCACTTTACTCTCACTGGAGAAACAGAGCTGCAGAATTTTGGGTCTTCGTGTCGAGCAGCGATGTGAGAACACGAACACACGGTCTCACTGTCTGTTGACCTGCTCTGATCACACTCAGGCTTCATTGCATGTTACTTGGATTTCAGATTGGGGAGCTGGTAAGTTTAAGTCCGAGCCACCTGCTTTGCGTTGACATATGCAGCGTCTCAGTGCAAACTAGGCCGGCACGATTCAGGAAAAAATATGCATCTCGATTTTTTAGCTTTGAATTGAAATCACGAATTTCTCCCACGATTTTTTTTCTCACAAACTGAAATGTTTATTGCGTCGTCTTGTCTAAATCTAAAGTAGTTCCACACCACCGAAATACCACCTATTTTCGGAATGAGGTCTGTTTGGTTGGTGGGCTGATTCTTGTTTCTACTACCTGCAACATCCATTCTGCGTTCATTTGTTCACCGAGTTTTCCTGTGATTAACGTTGTTTCGGCAACTCCGCAGTCCCTCAGAAACTTTCAACTCAACTATTTGATTCTGCGTGCCGTGGGTCATGTGACCAAAAGGCGCTTTGTCATAGGAGAAGGGAGAAGCCTTGGAGCGCTTGTTTACAACTCTGACACATGCCGTCGGCTCTTGGAAAAAAAAAATCGACGTAATCTAGAAATTAAATCGCATGTAGGGGTGAATCGACATCGTGGTTCTAAATCGATTAATCGTGCAGGCCTAGTGCAAACCCCAACCTTCTGAGACCAAAATCTATGTCCTGGGCCTCACTTGTATGTCTTTCTCATCTGTCTGTCTGTGTAGTACCTACACAGGTTCCAGTGGACTCACCTGAGCGAGCGCCTGGCCTATGAGCAGACGGTCCTGCAGCAGAGACTCAGGACTGAAGTGTCTCAGGCAAAGAGAGAAACCAATTTCTACCTGAACAATGTGGACAAGAGTGCTCACTTGGACAGCCTGAGGAAGAAGAGACAGAGAGAAGGGCAACAGGTAAACTAGAAACTCCACATTCACTCACCTACATCTGTAACCTGTATCCATACCTGAAAATTAAATAATACCTAAATAATAGTAATGATAAAAAACTAATACAACTAATACTTTAATATCTTTTTCTCACATGTGGTTAAACTTTGTTCATCCTCATCAGGTGGACGAGAGGACTTGGGACTTCACACAGCGTCAGACAGAGGAGGAGATCCAGATGAAGAAAAGGAAGAAAACCTCCATTACCCAGAAGCACCTGCAAAAGGCCCACCTCATACAGCAGAAGAGCCAATCAAATATCTCTCTGCTGGCCAAGATTTTCAATTCCAGCACATCAGACGGACAGTAGGGAGACAGCTGACTGGCTGTTGGACCAAACTGGAGATCTGTGCTACACAAGCTTCAGTCTTCTGAAAAAACTGAAGCTTTTACTTTTTTTGGCACATCTCTAATAAAGATCATTGGACTGTCTGGGGGGCCTGACGCCACAGCTGACCTCTTGGTTTTCTTATTGTTTACTGATCATCAGTCTTACAGTGATCAACATTTTAATAATTCACCTGCACAGGTGGTTCTCCAGTCATGATGTTACCACACATATTTCCTGTATATTTGTGTATAAAAAATTGTTGTAAATAAATCTACATTGGTGTTCATTTTTTTATTCCTTATAGTTTACTACAAGCCCGTGATAGGCTGATATACTTCTGATAGAAAGCTAATACCAAGGCTACGTGCACTGGAGGTTTGACTGGCTCGCATTGCAAACTTGTTGTGTTCCTCATGGGTGCTGTTTTGAATTGTGAGGTGTAATCAAAAATCCCAGAGACCTTTTCTGTTGTTTACAAATGGAGCTTGAATAATGTGCAAGTTACAGGTGCAGGCAACACTTGATCAGCATCACTTCCTGAGTGACATAAACATCTGTGATTTCTCCGTGGACCTGAAACTTTGGTCTCACAATTACAACCCATAAACCAAACTTTATTTTGAGGAGCACAAAGAAATCTCACAAAGCCAAATCTAGCGATCGGGTGGGTTTAACTACGCCTAATTTCTGCGGCTCCACATTAAAATACTGCTAGTGGTATTTGGGGTTTTTCAGAGCAGAAGACTAATCCACCATCAAAATCAGTAGTCAACACTGTGCACTCAATCTGTGAAGACTAAGCTTTTAAATGTGGTTTTGGTACAGTGTGGTAATCAGTTAGTGGTGATACATCCACAGCAGATGCAGCACAGCCTGCTGGGAACTCTTGTTGTTCACACACCATAGTTGACTTTTAACCCTGCAGATTGAGCTGCTTAAACAGTAAACATGCAACAAGATCAAGAGGCAGAAAAAAACAGCGGTATGTCCCAATACTCATGTGCAATGAACAACGTGGAAATATTGTACCAAAGCAGATCCATGTTTGTTCCAACAACGTTCTCCCTGCAGTCTGCCATGTTAAATAACTGAATTTAAGGTTTTGAGATTACCTGGGTGTTGTTCCTAAGTGCAGCTCACCTGGAGGCGGAGACAAAAAAACTGCTGTCAGTTTAGACAGTTTTGATTGATTTAACTGTCAGTTTGTGTGTAGTCTCCAATTACTTTTAATTTGCTAAGTTAGCCTCTGAAAATTCTTCCCAGGTGATCAATGATTTCTTTTTGTGGTTTAAATTTAATATTGAATTCTTATATGATAATCATAACCAAAACAATAACCATATTACAAAAACTGATTTAATAATCCTGTATTCTTTCTTGTAATAGTTTGTCTGAAGTATTTAGTAATACAACATTTTTAATTTTACAGTAGAACTGCTTTCACAGGCAGTAATTCAGCAGATCAGATAAACCAATAAATGAACAGATTCCAGGTGTGTTTCTGTCCATTAAAAACGTCCCTCCATCGCCTCAGAGAGAAGGATGTGATCAGTCACTGACTTCACAACTTAGGGGTTGACAGAAATGTTTGTTGTAATGAATATTGGAGTACAAACAACAGAAAGTTTTTATTTTATTTAACCTTTATTTAACCAGGAAAATTCTCATTGAGATTGAAAATCTCTCTTGCAAGAGTGTTGTGGCCAAGAAATGGCGGCAACATCAGTGAACAGAGTTACAGACATGAAATCCCATAAAACAGTGTGCAGTGACAGAAAAAGACAAAAGATATTTTCTAAAACTTTAACAATGTTCAGCAGTAAACATCCACAGCCAAGATGTTTCAACCTCTAGATCTTTTTTAAAAAGCAATAAAAGCCTCCAGTGACATCAGCTCCTCAGTAAGAAGAGTGAGCAGCATATTTGAAAGCCCTTTTCCCAAATCTGGTCCGTACCTTAGTCGATAAAAGGGTTATACATCAGAAACAGTGTGTTAATGTGGCAAACTGTAACAACATCACATCAGCTGCTCGTTGGATCAACATTAGCAACTTTTAGGGGAAATATTTTAAAATGTAAAAACCAGAAAACAACCACAAACAAACAAAAGAGGTTTGTGAACTGCAGTCAAACATTTAAAAGGAGAGACATCAGTCAGTGTCAGTAAGTAAGAAGTTTTAAAACCAGCATGACAAAATCCAACCACAGATGAACTAATACCACGACCATCACTCAGTGATCTATCTGAGATGACTGATGACTACTCACGTATTTGGTTGAAATGTCTGTTCCATGATCAAAGCTCAGTTCTACTTGGCTGTTTCACTTCCTGACTGTCTCTCTCTCTTCCTATCTGTCTGTCTCTCCATCTGTCTGTCTCCCCTGTACTCAGACTTCTCCAGTCCATCCAGGACTCTGGTGTACTCCAGGTGAGCCTGATAGAACCTGCTGCTGTACTTCAGACTAGATCTGACATAGTCCAGGTAGTCTGGAGCTCCGGGGCAGACCACATTATCAGCCAGGACCACCGAACCTTGAGCCAGCATCCCGTAATCCTGCAGGGGGTCAGATGTCAGAACGTTCAGCAGGCTTAGAGGTTAGGGGTCAAAGGTTAGGGGTCATTACCTCCAGCAATCTGATGTCCGGCAGGTAGCAGTCCTTCCAGTGGTCAAGGAAAACAAAGTCAAATGTCTGAATTCCAAACAAGTTGGCCATCTCGGGAATCAAGTCAGCTGACCTACCTTCCAGCAAACACACCTGATAGAATGACAGTGATCGATTATCAGACCAATAACTATTCAATAACAACTTTTATCCACAATAAAAACTGAATTCAAACCTGCATCTGTCTCCCTCAGTGGCACTGTTCTCTGTACACCTGAAGTCAGTGTGTAAATCTTTTGTATGTAGACAAGTTTCACATTCTTCACCACACACTGCTGACATGTGGCTTCATGGACACGACACCCGTCACCTGGCAAGTTATTTGACCGCCGTAATCGAGCAGGTGGGGATGTATTTCATTGGTGAGTACTGTGTGTGTGTGTGTGTGAGCTGACATCTGTATTTTTGCCTCCTAAAAACGAGAGCTGGTCCACAAATCTCTCTGTTTCACAGTGTTGGTTGGCTCTCACAGGCTGGTGGAAGTCTGGTTTTCTGAAGATGTTACACATGACCCAGGAAGAATTGAAAACCTCAGCTAGCCTCAGCAGCTCCAGCTGATGTTTGGTCACACCCAGCTTGGTAGATCTATATGTGATCACCATGTGCAGGTCCAAGGTCAGGGGCACTTCCCTCCAATCCTTACAGTTCACAGAACGCAGCTTTCTACCTGAGTGATCATACTGGGACACCCTTAAGGCAGATCCTCAGGTAGTTTCCAACATAATTCAGTGGTTCTCAGTTACACTTTGTCAGTTAACTCAACCTAACACTGCTTTGTCAGTAGTAGCACACTCTAAGCACAGGGGAGTTCACTGTAAAGATCTCAACTCTCTCAGTCTCAGAGAGGTAAGACAGGGCAACCAGCCAACTGGGTTCTAGTCACCCGACCTCCTCAACCCCTAAAACACCTGTGCTTCAAAGTACTGATTGTGCTAAGAGTTAAACAGGAGATCCTCCATGTAGGTTTCACCCCAGTTGACATGAAGAATCTCAGAGCATACCAGTTTGGAGGTAAAACTCAGCAGGGAGTCTGGACTCCATCAGATAGGTCAGCCTTCCTGTTGCTAGTAAGTTCTCCAGCATGACATGATTTGATCGACCTTTTGGAAAACACGCCAGGTGCAAGTTTTCTTCAACTTTGGGGAAATATTGGAGAATCATAATGGTGGCCAATAAAGAGTGCAAGGTTGTAGTATCTTCATTGTTTATTTTCTCCAAAGTGCTGTAATAGGGTATAGAAGCCTCATGGACCTTGTGAGGATGAGCCCCCCATCTTAGATTTGTAAAACAGTGGCTTGATGGACCCTACCCTCTTTCAGGTTCTGCTGCGTGAACATGGTGGCTGGAACTTAATTTGGTGAATAAGTACAAATACCAAAAGAAAAGGATAAGTTTTCTCTTAATTCTGACCTCTGATCCCTGACCCTGCTTTATATTATGACCTTGACATCTGACCTTGTCCTGCAGTCCTGCATACTGGATGACCTGTCGCGCCACATGAGCGTGCTCGGGGTTCATCTCCACAGTTATTAGCTTTGTTGCTGGGAGCAACAACCTGGCAATGCGAACAGTCGAGTAACCACAATATGTTCCCAACTCCAGCACTGTGGAAGGAGATGTTTCCATAACAACTAAGTCCAAGATGGCTCCTGGAGGACAGACAAAGCACACAGTTAAATACACACATCCACACGTGTCTTATGCTGTGTGTGTATTTGCATCTCTCACCTTTCTCATCTCCCACATTCATGGCCCACTCCTTGTGTTTGCAGAAGTGATCAATGGCTTTAATGACACTGTCTGGGTCTCCTCTGAGCGCATTTAAACTGACAGCCTGCAGAAGGCGCTGAGAGAGACAGGAAGTCAAACAGATGGACAGGTAGATTGGCACTTAAACTGACAGACAGACAGCTAGAGATCACCTGGGGCCGTGTTGTCCCGGTCAGGAGGTTGAGTGTCGTCTC
The DNA here is from genome assembly GCA_001983555.1 of Candidatus Epulonipiscioides gigas. Lineage (GTDB taxonomy): Bacteria > Bacillota > Clostridia > Lachnospirales > Cellulosilyticaceae > Epulonipiscioides > Epulonipiscioides gigas. The sequence goes on along the minus strand of LJHE01000032.1, from coordinate 824 downwards.
CAGCAGGACGTCGTACCACAATAGAGCCAGAGTGGCATTTGATTGAACCAGGAAGGGAATTAAAAAACGACACAAAATACACAGAACGACCAAGACCACCAACACTATAAGAGGAGACATACTGACAGACAGACAGACAGACAGACAGACAGACAGACAGACAGACAGAGTGAGACGGGCAGAAAGGCACAAAGAGAGACAGACAGAGAGACATCAGTTCTTTTAGTCGGACTGTACCAAACGCAGTCTTACAGGATCAGTGATGTTAGTAACAACTCTACCAAACTGTGGTGATGAGCTCCCCTCGTAGTCTCCCTCTTTCCTTCTTCGCTCAGTTGTCTGTCCCTCTGTCTCTGTCTGTCTGCCTCGTGTTGTTCATCTCTAATTTAAACTGATAGATCTGCAGCAGACAGAAGTGCTGATCAGCAGGTAGTTTTAATCCTGCTTCAGCCAATCAGCTCCTTAATCCTCCAGCTGTCTTTCTGCAGAGTTTCTGTCATCGCTCAGATTGTTTTCTAGAGCCGACACTCTGCATGTTTTTCAGAGAGGAGATTCAGACCAAATATATAGGGCAGAATTGGCAAGAACATGTTCAATTAAAGAATAGAGACACACACAATCAGCACAAAACTAGCAGATGGAAAACGAGAGTCTCTTGTTTTATTCATTAGATTTCAGACGCTGATTCAGGAACAGAAAGAGACTCAGAGACGCATCGAAGAATCTTCACAAACAAAACAGTTCGGCTGCGAAGCCGTTTGACCCTAACCCCTAACCCTATGTTACATAATTCAGCAAATACAGTTTGTACTTACAGTAAGACA
>LJHE01000031.1 GCA_001983555.1 Candidatus Epulonipiscioides gigas | reverse complement strand
AGGTTAAGTTACAAAATATTTGTGATAAATACAGACATAAGGCATTAAAATTAATATTTTTACCACCATATTCACCAGAACTAAATCCAATTGAGAAATACTGGGCTACTTTAAAAAGAAGACTGAAAAAAATTTTGCCTAATACAACAGAGGATATAGTAGACGTAATTACGGCTAATTTATAACTGCGTCTACTATATCATATATTTTTATAAATTGACTTTCTATTATTATTTGCTCTTTTTTTATCATATCAATTCACCCTTCAATTTTATCTTTATTTTAAGTATTACCAAAAAAGTCTTTAAATATTATATTTAAACTTAATATCAAAAGACTTTTTCAGTGGCTTCAGAGGCGGTGGGGTTCATTGGAGGTGGCATTAGCTACCGGAATGACGATTGGGGAGTGGTGTAGGCTACCTAGTAAGCTAACAACTTTAGTTTTTCAGTTGCCTTATTAAGTCTGGGATGTTCGGCTAAAATATATTTCTAATATATACTGATATTTTTTTAATCTTTAACATTGATATCTCAAAATCATCTATAAATTATTGTATCTAAACCAATGGTATGGTCAAATTCCGGCATCGGCTCGCCATTATATTGAAATTGTATTCCATCAATCCACTCACCAGTATAATCACGTTGCAAAAAGGTCTCTTCTAATGTTTTGGTTGTTACCATTCCTCCTGTAGAGCCTTGGAAATAATTATACCATTCTCCTTTATCACTATCTTGTAAATTGATGGTAACTATCTCTTTACCATTAATGTCTTCTTTTTGAACAATTAAAATTTCTAGACCGTTAAATATTTTATCTGATAAAACCTTTGCAAGCTTTTCAATACTAGACATTATATCACCTGTATGCTCTACTTCAATTTCAATAGGAATATTTAACATCTTATCATAATCTATTGTATAAGCATATAAAGTATCTTTTATTACTGGTTCAACTTGTATCAGCGGTAAATTTTCACTTGTATCAACTTCTGTTTTTACATCATTACCACAACCAGTTAAAATAATTCCTACAATTAACATTGTTAATAACTGTTTGATATACATAAAAACAATCATTCCTTTCAAACTATTTTTATTTTAAATTTCCTGAGTATAGGTTTTAAGCCACTCTTGCTCTGGTTTTGTTAAATAAGGAGCAATCTTTTCATATACATTTTTATGATACTCATTAATCCAAGCTCTTTCTTGTTTTGTCAACATTTCAACTTTAATAGCCTCTATATCTATTGGAGCAAAAGTAATAGTTTCAAATTTTAAAAATTGACCATACTCATTTTTTACATCTTCTTGAACTACAATTTCATTTTCAGTACGTATTCCATGCGAATTTTCTATATATATACCTGGTTCATTACTTGTTACCATGCCTACTTCTAAAATACAACTATCATTTCGTTCAGGAACAATTTTCCAACGTATTCCATTTGGAGCTTCGTGTACATTAAGCAAATATCCAATACCATGTCCAGTTCCAGAGCGATAATCAATATCTAGCTCCCAAATAGGACCTCTTGCTAGAATATCAAGATTTATGCCTCTCACACCCTCTAAAAATTTTGCCCTAGATAAATTTATTACACCTCTTAAAACTGCAGTAAAATGAGTTTTTAATGTGTCGTTTAATTCGCCAAGAGCAATTGTTCTAGTGATATCTGTTGTTCCTTCAAAATATTGACCTCCTGAATCTATTAGATAAAATCCTTTATTTTCAAGTAAAACAGGATTCTTAGGGTCTGTACTATAATGCATAAAAGCAGCATTTTTTCCATAAGCAGATATAGTATCAAAACTTTCTTCAATAAAATTTTCTTGCTCTGATCTAAGTGAAAAAATTTTTTCTTTAGCATCAAGCTCTGTGATTGCAGATGTTTTAATAGTATTCTTTAGCCAATACATAAATTTTGTAACAGCCACACCATCTTTAATATGAGCTTTTCTAATATTTTCAAGTTCAATCTTATTTTTACGAGCTTTAAATAAAATTGTAGGAGCAGGCTTTTCAATTTTCACAATATTTTCAGGTATATTAAAATACAGAGCATAATTTATTTTCTGAGGATCAATTAATACTGCTCCTGAAAGTGTTTTAACAAAATTATAAATTTCATTATATTGTTTAATTTCTATATTATCTGTAGAAAATTTTTCTATAATTTTATTGCTCAATTTGGTATTATCTACAAATAAATAAGCTTTGTCTAATGTAACAATTGTATAAGCTAAAATTACAGGAAAATGAGGAATATCATTTCCTCTTATATTATAAAGCCAAGCAATATCATCTAACGTAGTTATTATATGTGACTGAGCTCCATATTGTTCCATAGTTTTTCTAAGACACATTAATTTAGATGATACGGATTCACCAGTATATTTGTCATCAAGTAAAAATGCCGTTCCAATTGGCAAGTTAGGTCTATCTTTCCAAAAAATATTAACTAAATCTTCATTATATTTTATAGTTGCTTTCTTTTCTTCTACTATTTTTTTTAATTCAAGTCCTGTTTTAACACCAACAACTCGACCATCAAAGCCAAGCACTTCTCCCTCATTAATTTTTGTTCTTATATATTCAGGAAGTTTAGGTACATCGGGTTCTCCTATTTTAAGTAAAGTAATTCCAGTATCTTTGAGCTGTATTTCAGCTTGAATAAAATATCTCCCATCAGTAAAAAGTACTGCTTCATTTTGAGTAATAACAAGTTCTCCTGCTGAACCTGTAAAATTTGATATATATTTTCTTGTTTTAAAATAATCTCCAACATACTCACTGCTATGAAAATCAGCTGATGGAATATAATAAATATCGATACTTTTTTCCTTCATAACTTTTCTGAGCTGCTCTAATCTATTCATAATAATATTAGTTCCTTTCAATAGATAAACATGTAAGGTAAAAACCTACAATTATACGAATAGTATAAACAGAAAATTAATTTTTAAACTCTTTTTTCTTTATTAACATGTCATGTATTACCAATGTTATTTTATTAATAAACATGATATAATTATGTAGTATTTAATTTCCTTTTGCGCGTATCGTGAGAGGAGGTGAGATCATGGCAAAAGGAAAGATTCCTAAGAATAAGAAGCAAATAAAGCCAGACCAATTAAATACTAAAACAGTTATTATAGTTACTGCAATATTATTAATAAAAGAAATTATAATTGCTCTTATTGAAAAGCTATAAGTTTTTTAACTCACTATAGACCACATTCTATAGTGAGCTATTTTTTTATAAGTTAGAAAAATATATTACAGTAGTATCACTTAAAAAAATTATCTTTTTATTTAAGCAAAAGGAAAGCTTCCTAAGAAGCAAATAAAGTCAGACCAATTAAATACTAAAACAGTCATTATAGTTACTTACTGCAATATTAATATTAAAGAACTTATACTTTCTTTTAAGGAAATTATAATTGCTCTTATTGAAAAACTCTGAAACGCCCAACTCTAAAAGAGTGTGGTTCTAATTTTCTTATGAACTAATTAGCGACAAGTTTCAAAATGTTTTAATTTCTATATTTCCATGATTTGAGTATATCAAATATTATGTTTGTTGTCAATGTCCATTATAAATTTATTTTAAAAATAATAGAGTTTATACTAAATCTTACCAAAGAATGAGAGAGATATTTTTGCAAGCTCACACTTATAAAAGAGAGGGCTTTATAAGCAATTAATAAACTGCAGTGTCTTAAAATCTTTCTCAATATAATATTGGGAATATTTTTCTGAAATAGAGCAAAATTCTATTGCTAAATTTGATATAATACTAAAATGATATAGCTCTTTAAGAGGAGCATTTAAAATATATCTAAATGCATAAATTGTTCCAACACTGAGCCGTAGTCCTTTGATATTACATTCATCACAAATCAAACCACCATTCTCAATAGAAAAAATATATTTTTTTTGTATATTAATAGTTTGTAAATCTTTTTCACATTTAGTGCAAGTAATAACATTTGGCATAAATCCTAAATATCGCATTGCTCGCATTTCAAAAACAAATCGAATTAATTTAGAAGAAAGTTTATTTTTAGTAATTTCATGTAATGTATATAAAGTAAGTGTTAATAAATTTTTATTACTAGAATTTTCTTTTGTAACTTCATTTAGAAATTCAGCAATAAAACTTGCATAAGATAGAGCTACTATATCATTTCTTAATTTATGGAATGTTTTCATTATTTCAATATTTAGTAGTTTGTATGTATCTCCAGTCTTTTTTATATTAAAGTTTCCATAAACAAACAGCTGAGTTCCAGCTGTAAATCCTTTATTATAATGATTAGTTCCTTTTGCTGACACATTGATTCGACCAAATTTATCACTAAAGAGGGAGATATATTTATCACCCTCCCCAACGGTAAATTCTTTAATTATAATTGCTCTGGTATTTAAAATCATTCTTCACCATCTTCTTCTTTTTTTTCAGTTTGTTCGTTTTGTTCCTGTTCTTTGTAGGCCAAGTAATTCTCAATACTCCCAGTATCTTCAAAATCTTTCCAATAATCTGCCATAAAATTACTCCTCCTTCATCACAATAAAACAATATTTGTGTTAAGATAGGATACACAATTTTGTATTATAAAATACAAGGAACTTTATGGAAGTCATTCTTTAAGCTCTTGTTTGTTATAGCCATAATTTTTGAGCAAGAACTCACTATCACGCCAATTTTTCTTTACTTTGACCCATAAACTTAAATAAATTTTTGAACCAAGCAATCGCTCTATATCTCGTCTAGCATTTGTACCAATATTTTTAATCATTTGACCATTTTTACCAATAATAATTCTTTTGTGAGAATCTCGCTCACAAACTATAGTAGCTTCAATATCCACAATTTCACTATTTTCTCGTTTTTTCATAGCACTAATTTCAACTGCTATTCCATGTGGAATTTCTTTGTCAAGAAGATGCAATGATTTTTCACGAATTAATTCTGCAACTAATTGACGCTCGGGTTCATCTGTAATCATATCATTTGGAAAAAATTGTGGACCTTGTGGCAAATATTTTAAAATACATTTAATAAGAGTATCTATATTTATACTTTCATATGCTGAAATTGGAATAATTTCTTGAAAATTCATTATTTCTTTATAACATTCAATACTTTTTAAGATTTCTTTTTTATTTTTTCCATCTATTTTATTTATACATAAAAATACAATTGAATTTACGCTTTTAAGTTTTTCAATTATTTCTTCTTCAATTTTTCCAACAGTTGTATCTGGTTCTACTAAAAATAAAATTATATCTACTTCATTCAGTGTTGTCTGAGCGGCTTTTACCATAAAATTACCTAATTTATTTTTCGGATTGTGTATTCCAGGTGTATCAATAAATATTGCTTGAAAATGGTCTGTAGTAAGAATGGTACGTACTTGATGCCTAGTAGTTTGAGGCTTATTTGACATTATAGCAATTTTTTCTCCAACTAATCTATTCATAAGAGTTGACTTTCCAACATTTGCACGACCTATTATTGAAATAAATCCTGATTTAAAATCTTTTTTCATTAATTTTTGCTACTAAAAATATGGACAAAAATACTCATGCCAAAAATTTTCCTATTCCAATGTGTCTATTTTTATATTAAACTACTTCAATCTTATAGGTGTAAATTCCCAACTAGCCTTTACTACTACTTACAACAACTTGCTTTCCCATATTTTGTCTAGTAGCTTCTCCTTTGTTTAATTTTTTTCTTTTTCACTATTGTATTTTCGCAATAGTGATTTATATTTTCTTTTAATATATATTTAGTTTAGTCAATGTAGGCTCCATATTGTACAAGTATTATCTTGTTATATTAAGTTTATTTAATACATAATCCTGCTTACAACACATTATTTTTTCTTCAATTTCAGTCATATGATCATAACCTAATAAATGAAAACAACTATGAGCAACTAAAAAACATATTTCTCTTAATAAAGAATGATTATACTCTATTGCTTGTTCTTTTGCAACATCTAAACACAAAATAATATCACCAAGTATTATGGTGTCTTGAGCATTTTTACTATTTTTAAGTTCTTGTTGTGTTTCAAATAAAGGAAAAGATAATACATCCGTTACTTTATCTATTCCTCTAAAGTCTTTATTAATCTTTCTAATAGTTTCTCTATTTACAATACTAAAACTTATTTCTATTTTGTTTGAAATATTTTCTATTTTTAAACATTCCTTGATTACTTTTATAATTTGTAGTTTAAAACTTGGTTCCATTATAAAAAGTTTTTCTTTATCATCTATATCAATTCGCATTATTTATTTTCCTTTTTTTCTGGATATTCAATTCTCTCGTGATACATGGCATTTAAAGTTCTTGTAAAACTTTGTATAATTTTTTCTATATCTGATATATATAAATTACATTCACTGAGCTCTCCGGAGTCCAATTGTTGCTTAACCATTTTTCTAACTAAATCCTCTATTGTAAAGTCTAGATCGAATTTATTTTGCATAGAACGAGTTGTTGCTTCTATAATATCTGCTAACATAACAATAGCCGCCTCTTTAGTTTTAGGTTTTGGACCTGGATAAGCAAAGTCTTCTTTTTTGATATTTTCATTTCCTGAATTTTGAGCTTTAACATAAAAATACTGCATAACACTTGAACCATGATGTTGTAAAATCATATCTTTTATACACGTAGGCAAATTATATTTTGCAGACATCTCAACACCTGTTGTTACGTGTGAGATTATTATATTAGCACTGGAACGAGGATCTAGTGTATCATGTGGATTTCGCTGTCCTTGGTTTTCTTTAAAATAGTTGCTACAAGTAAGTTTTCCTATATCATGATAATATCCTCCAACACGAGCAAGTAGAGCATCTGCTCCTATTTCATCTGCTGCTGTTTCTGCTAAATTTGCAACAAGCAAACTATGCTGATAAGTCCCTGTGGCTTCTAATAATAAGCGTTTTAATAAAGGTTGATTAGGATTTGTAAGTTCTAGTAGTTGAAAGTGAGTTACAAATTTAAATGCACTTTCCCAAAGAGGGAGACTTCCACCAACTAAAATTACGGCAAATATACCTATTCCAAGAGCTATTAACATATTATAAAATATAGTGATAGATAATGGAATATCTATTAAAAAAACCATTGATATATATACACTAGCGTAAACTATTCCCAAAAGTCCTGAAACTTTAATCATATCTTTACGTTCAACCATTTTGATAATTATAAATATACTCATCATTCCTGTAATTAGATGATATAAAATTGATGGCATATCAGCATTATACATAAGCGTATAAATAATTATTAAAACAAATTGAAAAAAACAAGCAATTTCTTTGTTAATCAAAAGTGCAATAATCATACAGCCTATGGAAAAAGGTAATAATATAAAATTTAACTCTATCATAAGTCTTGCCATTATTAACATTATAATATACAATGTAAATAATAAATTTTCTTCTTCTCTACTTATGTTCTTTATATTCAAAGAAGCTCTTATTGATTTTAAAAAGGATATAGCAAATACATAAATTATAAGTATCATAATAAAAATTCCAAGATACGGAAAAAAAGTATCTATATCATTGGTTCCAATTACGCCACTTTGTACAAGCAATAAATATACCTCTTCAGTTATTTTACTACCTTTGCCAATGATTTTTTCACCTTCAACAACCATAACAGGCGAAACTTGTGAAATAGCAATTTGACGAAGCTCTTCTGTAGCTTCCACATCTAATAATAAATTTGTCACTAGCTGATGCTCTATAATATCTGCTACTAATATTTGATATATAGGAGATATACCAATTTCTACCACCATTTTGTTTATATCTAAATTGTTTATATCAGTATCATTTAACGGTTTGCTATATATTTCTTTTAAAAGAACATATATTCTTTCTTCTATCTGGGTACGTGCCTCAGCTGGAATATTTAATAGCAAATCATATTGACTGTTATTAAGTGGTATATTAGATTTTTGTTGCAATATTTGAGCATAGTTTATATTTGTAGCATCATAATTTATTCCAAGATGTTTTTGCACAGGATAAGATACAGTAATTTTCTGATTTTGCTTAATATTAATTAATTCTTGTGTATAATTAAATAATATAGTTGTATCTTCTAGTATATTTTGTAAAATTTGCTCATCTATTAAGTATATAGGTTTTACAGATTCAGCGGCAAGCTTCCTTTTTTGCTCTGTAACTTTAATATTTTCAAGGTTAAATGGAGCAAAAAAATCAGTAGATACAATATTACCAATTTCAAATTCTAATTTTTTTTCAAATAAATTACCTGTTACTACAGCTAGAAATGTAAAAACCATTCCTAGCAAAATTAGCATTGTTGTAGTATTTGTTTCTTTTTTCATTTGAACACCTCAAACTTAATACTATTTTTTTGGTCCATTTAAATAAAACTCATATGCATCAACAATTTTTTGAACTATTGGGTGTCTTATTACATCATTTCTATCTAAATGACACATTCCAATGCCACTAACATTACTTAAAACTTTATATGCTTCAAATAATCCGCTGTGTTGATTACTTGGTAAATCTACTTGAGTGAGGTCACCTGTAACTACAGTTTTTGAGTTAAATCCAAGCCTTGTGAGAAACATTTTCATCTGTTGAGGAGTAGTATTTTGCGCCTCATCTAAAACAATAAAGGCATTATTTAGAGTACGTCCTCTCATATATGCAAGCGGTGCTACTTCAATTAATCCTTTTTCCATATTTTTATCAAAGTTATCAGGTCCCATAATTTCAAATAATGCATCATACAAAGGTCTTAAATAAGGGTCAACTTTACTTTGTAAATCTCCGGGTAAAAATCCTAATTTTTCACCAGCTTCAATAGCAGGTCTTGTAAGGATAATTTTACTAACTTCACCTCGCTTAAAACTATCAACTGCCATCGCCATAGCCAAATAGGTTTTGCCTGTTCCAGCAGGACCCATTCCAAACACGATCATATTTTTTTTAATAAGTTCTATATACTTTTGTTGACCACTTGTTTTTGCTTTTATTGGTTTTCCTAAATGAGTTAACGTTACAATATCTTGATTTACATGAGTTAAGTCTTCTTTTCGATTTTTTGTAATAGCCTCTAAAGTATAATCAACTAATTGCTCATCAATTTGATCACCTTGTTCAGCAAAATGTATAAGTTCTTTAATAACGTTAGTTGCAAGCTTTACGTTTGTAGTCTCTCCTAATATTTTAACACTTTCACCTCTCATCACAAAGGTAACATCTAATAGCTTTTCAATTTTTACAATATTTATGTCCATATTCCCAAAAATAACAGATATACAATTAGTTGGTATATTAATTTTTTTTTCAATTCCTGCCATAGTCCACTGCTCCTATTCTTAGCTTAGTTAAAATTAACTTGTGGGGATTATTTCTCCCATTTGTGATAGTGTATTTATTGGTTGTTCAATACTTATATCTTCTTCTACCGCAGCATTTAATACTCCATATATAACATCATCTACTGTATTATAAGATATTTCTTTCTTTAAGACCTTACCATTTTGTCCTATTTTTTGTAAAAGAATATCATTTAAAGCTCCTTCTAATTTATCATAAACTTCCGATTCATCTCTAGCATATATTTCTTTAGTAAATGGAACTTGGTCAGTTTTTATAAAATAAAATGGAAGCGGAAATAAAGATGTAAGTTTGAGCTGATTAATAGTAATTAAAGTATCAATATTTTCAGTTTGTTCTAGTTTTCTTCCAAAAGAAAATTCAGAATTAAAGAGCTTTATACTATAGGTTGTCTTATAATCAGGTAAATATACCTTATGTTCTTTATTAAGTGGTAAAGATGCTTCCAATTTATACAAAGTTCTAGCAGATATAACTGCATCTGCATTTACATAATTTGTGCTTTTTAATACATCACTATCTAGTACAACAGCTCCACTAACTAATATGTCACCTTTTTTAACTGTATCTCCTTTTTTAACCAAAGGTGTTCCAGAGCTTGTAGCAATATAAGTAATAATGCCGTCTCGTGTGGCAACTATGTCGGTAGGCTCAGCTTCATTATGTATTATAGGTTTTGGCACAGCCTCTGTAATTTCAACATTAAGTTTAGTTCCTTTAAAACTTATGCCTGCCCATAATATCTCATTATGTTGATTAATTAAATATTGCTCTGCTTCTCGTAAATCCATTTTACTTTTTAAAATTCCAGTTGTATATCCTCCGTCTTTTAAAGTTTTTATAACATCAGTCTCTTCAAGAAAGTTTTCTCCTTCAACTTCAACAAGCCATACAAATGAAGTAAAAAACCAAAATAATACTATAAATAATCCGCCACCTATTAAAAATACGCGTCGTTTTCTATACTTAAAATTAATAAATGGAAGCCCACGTTTTTCTAAGATTGCAATTTTACACTGTGCTCTATACGCAACAGGTTTTAATTCTTTGAAACCAGTCATTGTAGTTTTTAATATAATTTTATCGTCAACCTGCTTGACGTCCCAAAAATAATTTCCCTTATTTAAGGCTCCATTTAATAATTTTTCAATTTTAGCTCCGCTAATTTCTACTATAACATATCCTCTTAAATAATTCCATAAGTACACAAACATTGTTTATCTTCCTTTCTTGCATAGTTTATTCTAAATTTACTCCTGAAATTTTACCTCGTATGATTATTTCTTCTTGATTCATACTTTTAGCTAACAAATTTTTTCCTGTGATTGAAAGAACTCCAATTTTAGTTTTTAGTTTAATAAGATTTTGTCCATATTCCATTATGTTTGAGAAATTTTCGACTCGTATACTACTACCACCCGTAATTGTTATTAGGGGGAGTCCAATCAATGCCTCTTCTACACCATCTATAGATGTAACAAATTCTTTAAGTTTTTTTGATAACATTTTTTTTGTTAACCGCTTTTTCATAAATTTCCCCTTTCAATACATATTATGCCGTATTTCGGACAAGTATTCAATCTCTTGACTATTAATATTTATTCAAGAAATTCTAAACATATACTTAAAATATTAATGCGTATCATAAAATACGCATTTAAAGAGAATTTATATTCTGTTATTTTTTATTTCTTTTTGAATTTTCTTTAAAGCTTTTTTAGAGCCTCTAGCAATATCTCTTTCCTGTTTACGTATTTTAAAGTCAACAAATAGACTATCTAAATCATAGTCATCAGGATAAAGATTTTCAGCAGTTACTAAAAGTTTTATGCGTTTTTCATATATTTTAATAATTTCATTATTCACAAAAACTTCAGCATTTCTTGATTTATCTTGAGAAGAATATATAATGCCCTCTTGATTTGTATCTAATAATAAAACCTTATCACCTTTTTCAAATTGATAACTTTGAAGTTCTTCAATAGGTTTAATTTTTTTAATTTTGCGTTCTATCTTTTCTAAGTTATAGTTTTTATCTTTTATATAAAGTTCTGCTCTATTTATTACATGAGCTGGTACACCCATCTTTTTTGAAATATACAGAGCATTACTTTTACCTGATTTTCCAATTACTAGTTTATATAAAGGTTCCAGAGTTTCTTCATTAAATTCCATTTTTGCAGTATTAAAATCAGGATGAGCTTTACTATAATTTTTAATTTCTCCATAATGAGTTGTGACAATTATTGTAGTTTGTTTTTTATATAATTCTTCTAAAATAGCAATTGCAAGAGCAGCTCCCTCGTTTGGATCTGTTCCGCTTCCTATCTCGTCAAGAAGTACTAAACTTTTTTTATCAGCTTGTTTTATGATACTGGCAAGATTTTTTATGTGTGAAGAAAAAGTACTTAATGAATTTTCAATACTTTGATTATCTCCAATATCTACAAAAATTTTTTCATAAATTGCAATGTGACTTTTTTCACTTGCTGGAATAAATAAACCAAGTTGAGTCATTATTGTAAGTAATCCTACTGTTTTTAAAACTACAGTTTTTCCACCAGCATTTGGTCCTGTAATTGCCAATGCACTATAATCTTCACCAATTTCTAAATCAAGAGGCACAACATTTCCTTTTAATAACGGATGTTTTCCTTTTACAATATTTATATATCCATCAGCATTTATTTTTGGCATAATGGCATCTATAGCAATAGCGTATTTTCCTTTTGCAAAAATTAAATCATATTCTGCAATAACTTCAATATTTATCTTAATTTCTTGTAATTTTGTATTAACAAGCTCTGTTAACATTGCAAGTATTTTATATTCTTCTAATTCTTCTTCTGCTTTTAATGATATAAGAGCTGATGTATGTTTTTGAATAATCTGAGGTTCTATAAATATAGTTGTACCTTTATTAGATTTATCAATTTGTGCTCCTGCTACTTGATTTTTATATGCTGCTTTGACTTGAATTGTATAACGGTCTTGTCTTTTTGTAATAATTGTACTTTCAAGATATTTTTTATTAACAGAAATAAATTTTTGTAATTTTTCTTCTATTTTACCTTGCTCTATATCTATATGACGACGTATACGTTTAAGCTCCTTAGACGCATTTATATCAACTCTACCTTTTGTAATACTTTGATTTATTTCATCTTCGATATCTTTTAATGAAGTAAGTGATTTTGAATAGCCAAATAAAATTGGCGTATATGCTTCTTTTTCAACAAAAAATTCTATTACTTTCCTTGTGCCACGTAAAAAATCACTAACCTGTAATAAATTGTCACAATCTAATACAAGTCCTTTTTCTACCTGTTCTACTATATTTTGAATATTCCCTACACCTTGTAAAGGGACACTGCTAGAAAGTAAGCTGATAGCTTCTTTAGTCTCATCTAATCTTTTTTGAACTACTTTAATATATGGACTTGGAGAAATTTTATCTATTAAATTTTTTCCAAGTGAGCTTGTAGCATATGTTTTGAAATGCTCGATTAATCTATCATATTCAAGTTTATTTTTTGTGTTCTCGTTCATTTTTACCTCTTTTTGCATAACATTCGGTACTAAATTAAATATATTAAAAAAATAAGCCTTATACAATGGCATAAGACTTATTCTTTACATAACATAAACTAAAACTGTCTATTTTTTTTACGTGCTGCTTCAGATTTCTTTTTGCGTTTCACACTAGGTTTTTCATAATGTTCTCTTTTGCGAATTTCTTGCATTATTCCAGCTTTTGCACAGTTTCTTTTGAAACGACGAAGAGCGCTATCTAAAGATTCATTTTCGCGAACAGTAACCTCTGACATATATTTTCACTCCCCTCCGATTGCGACATTGTGCTTTTAGCATCTACGGAGAATATTCTTTAAAGCACTACCTAACATTATAGGTGAAAAATATATTTTAGTCAATAGAGAAATCAATTAATTTATTAAAATTATCAGCAAATTATGTAATTTTTTTAATTATACCAAAAACTCCCCTTAAAAATCTAAAAGGAGTTTCTTTAAATTTATTGTATTACTAGATTAATAGAATCTGTTGTATATCCATGTTTGTCTTTAATTACAATGTTTACTCTGCCTGGTGTATGAGCAGTTACAATTCCTTTATTTGAAACAGTAGCAATAGCTTTTTTGGACGAAGTCCAGTTTAGTTCATTTATAGCAACATTTGTAAGATTTAGCTGGTTTGATAAATCAAAACTACCACCAATTGCCATAGTGGCTTTTTTGATACTATTTTTAAAGTTTACTTTACGTTTAGTTATATCTTCTCCAACTGTTACATTTGCAGATGTTATAACAAATAAATCATTAGAGCTTCTCGCTGTAATAGTTGCTTCTCCATCAGAAACTGCAGTCACTATTCCATTATCATCAACAGTTGCTATATAAGCATTAGAAGTATAGTAATTCACATCATGATTTAAATTTAAAGGAGATGTGACTACTTCTATTTGTGCTGTTGTACCAACTTGTAAATTAATATCATCATTTATAACATCAATGGTTGTTATAGGCACATGATTAAATTTAGTTTCATACATTGTATCGTATAAATATCTTGATGCTTCAACCAGCTCCATGTATGGTTGATCTGTCCCGTTAACAAAACCTGTGCTGGTATTTTCTCCATCCCAAGAACGACCAAGTATAGGTTTATCATAATATTGGAACCAGTGAACACCAACAAAATCACCACTTTTAAGAGCAGATTCTACATATTTGATATATGAATTAGCTCGCTCTTGCTGAGTTTGAACAGTCGTGCCATTAATTCCAAATAACCCTGCATCATTTGATGAAAAATTAAATTCGCCAATTATCATTGGTAAATCATATTCTTCAGTTTTAAAATTTTCTTGTATAACATCTAAATTATAATTATTAAAACTTAGTATATCAACGTATTTAGTAGCCGATTTTATAACTTCAATAGGCGTTCCAAATTCAGTATTTCTTGAGCCAAGATACATGGTGCCTGGTAATAGCTCATCAAGAACAGTATGAATAACGTCATAATATTTATCAGAAAGCATACTTACTACCATAGAGGCATCTTCTGTAGCAATTTTACCTTTATATGGTTTACCTAATTCATCAAATGAACTTAAATTACTTTTCCAAGCAGTATTTAAATTCTCAATTGTAGTATATTTTTCTTTTAAAACTTCCATAAAATAACGTTTTGCATAACTTTTTTCATTTGCTATGTCATCATCAAATATAGCATTTACAAGAGGATTATTTGACATATTCTTACCCCACTTGTACTCATTGTCTACATATATTCCAAAACAGTAAGGGTCTTTATTTACTCCATATTTAACAGCTTGGTCATTAATTGATTTTTTAGTTGAATTAACAAATACTGGGTCAAAGGCATCTGGTACAGTATCATATAATCTAACATGAGTTCCATTTGCACTATTGGTAGTCCAAGCAAATGCTGTATATGGAGTTTTATGCTTTGTTCCTTTTCCAAAAAAGAGCTCTGGCTCAGCCCAAGCACCAATTGAAGTAATACCCCAAGCTTCAAATCTTAAAACAGCATCGTCTGCCCAATCTTGTAACCAATTGTCGCCAAATTTACGCTCTAAGTTTGCACCATAAAAATTATATCCATCACCAGATTTAAATCCTGAAGGTGGTTGCATAGTGTTATTAAGTCTTGAATAGTGGTTACCAAGATGCTCTGTTTTTGATGGCATATCACTAAACATATATTCTCTACCTGCGTACCAAGTATCCATGCCGTTTTTACGCACTATACCAAATCCTGTTGAGAAAAAAGGATATCCATCAGGGTCAATAAGAGTCCATTTATCATTAATTTTTGCAGTATAAAATTGTCCAGTGGCTTCTTGTCTCAAATCTTCATTTTTATACCCACCATATTGAGACCTATCCGTACGAGCAAGACTTTCTGCTGCCCATATTTCATTTTGAGCTTTTTCTGCTTCAGCTGCTGCAAGTAATTCCTTTTCGGAATGAATTTTGTGCTCCCAATCAGATTTTGTGTATTGTCCAAATTGGTCAACTATATTAGCGTAAGTAATAGAAGGATTAAGTAATGGATTTTTAACAACTCTAAAGTTATCAAATATGTAGTATCCTACGCCGTCAAGTGAATATCTAAGAGATATACTAGAAATTGTTGATGGGTCAAAATTTGTTCCACCCCAGCCCTTAGCCACCACCATACCATCATCATTAACAGGAGATGGCAATGTATCTGCTCCGATATTATATTGGTTTTCATTTAATACACAATATATAGTTCTTGTTGCGTTAGCTGGTACATAGTTTTGATAAGAAATGCTACCTCCATCATATTTAAATGTTGTAACTAACCTACCTGATACAACGGAAGGATTTGTTACATCATATGCAAGAATCATACGGTCATCGCTAAAGTCCCATTTTTTGCCGTCTTGACGAGCTATTGATACATTTGCTGATGTGCCTTCTTCATATCTCACTTTGATTGAAGTCTTACCATCTGTTGCATATTCATCTGAAAATTCATATTGTACGTTTCCAGCTGCTCCTTTACTTGTAGTTATGTTTAATTCTGTTTCCCCTTCTTCAAATGAAATTTTTTCAAAAGAGTGAGCTGCTATATCTGCATCAGTAGCTTCTAGTCTTAATTCAGTTGCATTTAATGGAATAATATTTACAACTAGAGCTAAAGATATTGCTCCAAAATATTTTTTTGCCTGAAAATAATTCATTTTTTAAAACCCCCTATACTAATATTTCTAACATGTCCATATTATACTCTATCAACGTACAACAGTCAATTAATTTGAAATATTTTTCATACATTTTGAGCAATATAAATAAAAAAAGGAGCAATAAATATCTGCTCCTTAAGTTATACATTAGGCGAACTACCCCCACTTATAGAAGTTGGGGCTTCTTGCGTAAGCCGAACCAATGTCCAGTAATTTAGCAAGCTCTACAGGTCGTTCCGACCCTGAACTATAAACTGATTATATTATATTTAGTCTATAAAGTCAAGATGTTTTAACAATTCATTTCGCCACCTATAGAGGTGGGAGAATTCTTGCTAATTTTAGTTAAAATATTCTTTATACCACAATAAAAACATATATACAGTCCATATTTTTCTACTATTATCTTTTTTACCGTTCACATGCTCATCTAAAAGTTGGACTAAAACACTTTCTTTAAAAAACTTGTTACTATTTTTACTCATAAATTCTTTTTTTACAATTTCTATATACTTTTCTTCTTTGAGCCATATACGAATAGGTACTGGAAATCCTAACTTCTTCTTTTTTGCAGTAGCTTCTGGCATATTTTTATTGGCTGCAAGACGCATAGCATATTTAGTATTTTCTTTATTGACCCTATAATTTAGAGGAATTTTTGTTGCAATATTCAATACTTCTTTATCCAAAAATGGTACACGAAGCTCAAGAGAATTAGCCATGCTCATTTTGTCTGCTTTTAATAAAATATCTCCTACAAGCCACATATGCATATCAAGATATTGCATTTTTGTAACATCATCTTTATTAGAAACTTTCGCATAAAAAGGTCTTACGATTTCAAATGGAGATTTAGCATGAGTTCTTATCCTCAATAATCGTTTGCGCTCATCTTCAGAAAATATAAAAGCGTTTCCAATAAATCTTTCTTCAATTGTTTTAGCCCCACGAATTAAAAAATTCTTTCCTTTAAATGAAAATGGTAAAGAAATTGCTATTTTTGCTAAAAAATTTCTTAAAGCTAAAGGAAGTTTGTGATATCGAGCATTGTCAACAGGTTCTTTGTATATGTTGTAGCCACCAAAAAGCTCATCTGCTCCTTCACCAGAAAGAACAACTTTTACATGCTCACTTGCTAATTTACTTACAAAATATAATGCCACACAAGATGGATCCGCCAATGGTTCATCCATAAAGTATTGAATTTCAGGTAATACCTCCCAATATTCTTCCTTAGTTATTATTTTACTAAAATTTTCTATTCCAATTTGTGCAGACAATTCTTTTGCATAACTTATTTCATTATATTTTTCATTGTTAAATCCAACTGTAAAAGTTTTATCTCCATTAAAGCAGCTTGCAACATAACTAGAATCTACTCCACTAGATAAAAAACAGCCTACTTCCACATCACTTATTTTATGAATTTTTATTGAATTTTTTATAGTTTCATCTATTTGAGTAACAAATTCATCAAGTGTTCCTTCTTTTTCATTAAAAATTGGTTCCCAATATCTAGTAATTGACATTTCATTGTCTTTTAAAATAAAGAAATGTCCTGGAGGCAATTTTTTTATTCCTTTAAAAAAGGTATCATTTGGTGGTGAATATTGAAAAGTAAGATATTGCTCCAGAGCATCTTCATTTAAAACTTTAGGAACATCTGGATGTTCTAAAATAGATTTAATTTCAGAGCCATAAACAAATAAATCATCTTTTTTATTTTGATAATAATAAAAAGGTTTAATGCCAAAAAAATCTCTTGCTCCAAATAAGACTTTTTCAACATTATCCCATATTACAAATGTAAACATTCCACGAAGATGAGATAATAAATCTGTCCCATATTCTTCATAACCATGCACTAATACTTCAGAATCTGTATGAGTTTTAAATTTATAGCCTTTAGCTATGAGTTTCATTCTAATATTTTGATAGTTATAAATTTCACCATTAAATGTTAAAACATATCGTCCTGTTTCACTATATAGAGGCTGTGATCCATCGGCCAAATCAATTATACTAAGCCGTCTAAATCCAAGAGCTGCTGTTTCATCAATATATTCTCCACTGCTGTCAGGTCCTCTATGAATAATTTTATCCATCATATTTAATAGAGTCTCTTGCTTGTCTAAAAGTTTATTATCTACAAAGCCACAAATTCCGCACATATGTATGGCCCCTTTCTCTTTGTATTCAAGTTAGTCAATTAAATGTACCACATAATTACAAAAAAATCAATAAATTTTTATACATGGAATAAATTATAGAAATTTGTGTCATTTTTAAGAAAATTTTAAGTTTTATCTTTGTCCATAATAAGCATTTGGACCGTGTTTTCTCATAAAATGTTTATTGACAATATAGCTAGGAGCAGGTTGTATATTTGTGTTTAGCATCTCCGCATTAAAGCCCATTATGGCAACTTCCTCTAAAACTACTGAATTGTGAACTGCTTCATGTGCATTTTTTCCCCACGTAAATGGACCATGATTTGTACAAAGAATACCTGGATTATGCATTGGGTTAACATTATATTTTTCTAATATTTCAATTATAACTAATCCTGTATTTTTTTCATAATTTTCTTCAATTTCTTCTTGAGTCAAACTTCTAGCACATAAAATATCTCCATAAAAATAATCACTATGTGTTGTATTATAATTTGGGATATTTCTTCCAGCTGCCGCCCAAGCAACCGCCATTTTGGAATGTGTATGAACTATCCCACCAATTTCTTTATACTTTTTATAGAGCTCTATATGTGTTAAGGTGTCAGATGATGGATTATATTTTCCTTCAATTTTATTGCCATTTAAATCCATTACAACCATATCCTCAGAGGTTAACATTTCATATTCAACACCAGAAGGCTTTATAACAAAATATCCTGTTTCTCTATCTATTCCTGAAACATTTCCCCAAGTGAAAGTTACTAAACCATATTTTGGTAAATCCATATTAGCTAAATAAACTTCTTTTTTTAAATTTTCTAACATTTTAATTCTCCTTGTCTATCTAATAAATTTCGCATCATTTTATTGGCAAAAATTAAATCATCAAACCAATTTTCTTTACCTAAGTCCCAAAATTCTGTTACATATTTGCGTACTCCTAATTTCCAGGCTGTTTGAATTACTGTTTTAAAATCTACATGTCCAGTGCCATATGGGATTTCTCTAAATTTTCCAGGAACAGTTTCTTTTAAATGTAATGCGAGCAAATACCCTTTAGCAGTTTTTAAATCTTGAGCAAAGTCTGTTTCATACATTTTGATAGCATTTGTTATATTTCCGCTATCGGGATAAACATTTAAATATGGTGAGTTTACTAAGTTGACATACTCCATAGCTTTTTCAGTTGTATTCATAAACTCATTTTCCATAGTTTCAAAACCCAAATATATGCCATATTTTGCTGCTTCATTAACTATTAATTTAAGATTTTTTATGTATTTATCTCTAGTTTCATTTGTTGAAGTTCCAAAATATATATCATATCCTGGAATCATAACAATTCTCGCTCCTAAATCACGAGCTAAAATAATTGCTCCTGTAATTATTTCTATACCTCGTGAACTAATATTTTCGTCAAGATCGCCTAATGCATATTTTGTTAAAGCTGATACACACAGAGAATCAATAGTAATGCCTGTTTTATACATATCTTTTATTATATCAAAACGTTCATTTTTAGACATATTAATTCTATTTATTTTATCTTCAGAGGCATCTATACTGAGCTCTATATAATCATAATTTGCCTTTTTAGCATATTCTAATTTTTGACGTATAGTTAAATTATTTGGCATTGCTTTTTCGTATAAACCAATAGAGTACTTCATATTAAACTACCTCATAAAAAGCGATTTCATCTATTTCTCTATTAGCTGACACTATATATGTTTTATCACCATTTTTATAAACAAATGTGTTAGCAACCCCAACATTTTCATCTAATACATACACTTTTATTTCATTATGCTCCATTGTTAATGCTATTAGCTGTTTTTTTCCTTCACGATGACCTAAAATAGCAACAGATTGATTATTAATTTTTCCTGACCAAAGTGCATGAGAAAACTCAAATGGTTTATCAAAGCTCCAAGTTTTCTTATATTTGCCATTTTGTAATTTATATAGATCTAAATTACTGCCATGAAAAGGAGAAAATACAATCATTTCTAAATTTCCATCATTATCTAAATCAATTAATGTCATATCACTAGCAGGAGCATCTAATAATTGTATGATTTCAAAATTAGTATTTTGTTTTGTAGGAGGAATAATTTTGTAAATTCCATCTTCAGTTCCTACAACAGAGTAGTCATAACCATTTTCATGTCCTCTAAAATATCCATGATTTTTGAGAAGCTCATCTTTAATTACAGTCAATTGGAGCTGATTATTTTCGTTATAAGATGATAAATCATCAGGCAATTTTGCAAAATATACTTTACCTTTATGAGCCCAATCATCTTTAAAGTCTCTTCCCGAGCATAGTGTTGCAGCGATAAGGTAAGATTGCCCATCACGAGAAATTATATCAAATCTATGCACATGTGGGAGCTCGACAAGAGTTTTGATATTCCAGGTACCATTATCCATCGGAGAAACTACCATAATTTTCGCTTCTTTAGAATCGTTTGGAGAATAAAATTTATGTGTTGCTAAAAATATACCATCAGATTTTGGCACTTGAACCATAGACATAGTACCACCTGGCTCTTCCCAAATTACATCTTCTAAATCTCCATTTAAATTGAACATTAGACATTTATTAATTTTTTCCGCTGCAACTAAAATATGTTTTTGTTCTTTATACTCTAGCGGAGCAATTGAATAACATTTTTCTAATTTGTGTGTTTTAATTTTTTTAACTTGCATAATTTACCTTCTTTCTATATTTGTAAACATAATTCTAAAACTTTTATGTTCATTTGTCAATTAAAAATTGTATATTTCATAATTTTTATGAATTATTTATATTTTTTAAATTAAAGTTATATGTATATTATAATAAAAATATTAAAACGTTCATAAAAATCAAAAATAAACTTTAAAATGGAAGTTCATATCAAAATATATTTATATTAATATTTTTCTTTCAAAGCAGAGTAATGATATTAACACAAAAAATTAAGACTATGGCAAGCCATAGCCTTATAACAGTTATTTTTTATCTACAATTTCAGATTGAATTTTATCTTTGATTTCTTTTTCAGATAAGACATTTCTAAGACCAATTACTATTTTGCCTTTATCTTGTGCATTTTGAAAATTTCCTTTTAGAGCATCAGAACAAAAAAGTACATCATAGTTGGAAATCTGTGTTTTTGCCTCGCCAACACTACAATGGTGAATCGTTGCTTCTATTCCGAAACTTTTAAACGCTTTATCAATTTTCATTTTAATTATTTGACTAGACCCCATCCCACTTCCACATGCTGCTATAACTTTTAACATAATTTTTCACTCCTTACTAATTATTTTAAATACATTTAATTTTTTACACCAGAAATATTTGCTCCTAGCAACCTTAAATATTGACTACATTAATTATTTAAGGAACGAGAGTGAACTACCCCCCCACTTATAGAAGTGTGGGCTTCTTGCGTAAGCCAAACCAATGTTCAGTAATTTAGCAAGCTCTACGGGTCGTCCCGACCCTGAACTATAAACTGATTATATTATATTTAGTCTATAAAGTCAAGAAATTTTTACCAATTCATTTCGCCACCTATAGAGGTGGGAGAATTCTTGCTAAGTGCAGTTAAATTTTAATTTTCATTTTTTTCTTCTAAATAACTTTCATAATCTTCTGTAATTGTAAAGTAATACTTTTTATTTTTTAAATATTGTAATTGAGGAATTGCAAGAAGTACTATAAGAGATATAGCAAATCCTATGTATCCTAAATGTTTCATACTAAATCCAATGCCAAGCCAAATGGTTGACCAATCGAAGTTTCCATGCCAACCGCCAAAACCTAATAATCCAAATACCATTACACAAACTGCTCCTAATAATACTTGCAACATACCAGAGATAAATGTTAAAACTACTGCTGCTTTAAGTCCTCCTTTATGATTTGCATATACTGCAAATGTTGCGTTATCAAAAAATACTGGAACAAATCCTGTAATTATCATAACAGGACTATCAAACACTAATAATCCTAAAATTGCAACAAATTGTCCTACTGCTCCAAATAAAAATCCAATTGTCATAGCATTAGGGTGTCCAAATCCATAAACTGCAGCACAATCTACAGCTGGTATAGAACCTGGTAAAAGTTTATTTGAAATTCCTTGAAATGACTCTGTTAATTCAGACACAAATAGTCGTACTCCCAATTGTAAAATTCCTAAGTAAACTGCAAAGCTCACAGATTTTTCAATAATATAAAATATAAAATTTTGTGAGGTATTATATGTGGAATCAATTTGAATCATTAGATCTTTTCCCAGTATCAACATAATAATACCGAAGAAGATAGTCATTAATGTACTTGTCGCTACAATGTTATCAGAAAAAATACTTAAAAAGCCTGGAAGTTCTAAATCTTCGATTTTTTTACCTTTTTTATTTTTACGATTAAATAAATTAGCTACTTTATCAACTATCCAAATTCCAAACATTTGCTGATGAGCAATCCCAAAACCGCCACCTTCTGTAAGTTCTTGTGTGCATTCAACTGTCAGATTGGAACCAACTGCCCAATATGCTCCTAATAAAATTCCTAGCATAATTACTACACTTATGTCTTGTAATGAAGGAAAGCAAAATAATAAAATCCATAATGCGGTAGAAGATTGTTGTACCATTATATGACCTGTAATAAATACACTTCGTACTTTTGTATATTTTCTAAATAGTACTAATATCAAATTAAATACAAAGCCAACTAAAAGTACCATCATCATCATTGAAAATGAACGACCTATATTTTCTACAGCCGCTTGTGCTGCAGATTGTCCAAAGTATGGATCAATAACGGCTGCACTTAAATTAAATCTCTGCTCAAGACCCGCCAATATAGGTCTAAAGTTACTTACTAATCCGCCTGCAGCAACATCTAAAGTTAAATATCCAACCAGAGCTTTAATACTTCCTGAATAAGCTTCATATAGTTTTCTACCTAACAACAAATAACCTATTAATACAATAAATGCAATAAAAAATGCAGGCTGAGTTAAAATGTTATTTTGGAAAAAAGCCCAGATACTTAATAAAAAATTCATATTGTCTCCCCCTTATTTCAGATGTGTTGTAGCATTTTCTCTAAATATTTTGCTACCCCATCATCATTATTTGTGTCAGTGATAAATGTAGCAATATTTTTTAAACTTTGTTGAGCATTCCCCATGGCTATTTTGTATTTGGCACATTCAAACATACTTAAATCATTATCATAATCTCCAAAAACACATATGTTCTCGGGAGCAATATTCATATCATTTAATATATATTGTACAGCATTTTTCTTAGATACATTTTTATTGAATGCTCCAATTAGACCATATCCGGTTGCCTCCACACATAAGTCATCTATTTTTTCTATGAATTTGTAATAACCTGCTTGTTTTTCTATATTTTCCTCATATAACATAATTTTGATGGCCTCTTTTATGACAGGTAAAGATTGAGTATAATCAATTTCTATAAAATCAAGTTTAGAAAACACTCCATGATTAATAGAAAACTTTTCATACTTCTTAAATCTATTAATAATGCTAGTTGCTCCTTTAGTTATATAAATCTCATCTATAGTATAAACAACAAATCTTAAACTCTGTTTCCTCATATACTCTAAAATTTTTGCTGTAGTGGTATTATTTATGGTAACTTTATATAATAGCTTATTATATTTAGTTATCATCGCACCATTATTGGATATGATATAGTCACAATTATTAATCAATATATTATTATATACATCTATCATATTATGACTTCTACCAGAGGCAAAACACAATTTAATACATTGTGCTTTGCATTGTAATAATATTTGCTTTGTATAAGTAGTTATCTTTTGTTTATCATTTAAAAGTGTTCCATCTAAATCACAAATTATGAGCTTAACATCATCTTTATTAGCAATATTATCCATATATTATTCTTCTAATTGAGCAGCAAATTCTTTATCTAACGCCAATAAATCTTCTGAATTTTTTACAAGTAACATTTTTTCGGTAAAATCATCAATGCTAAGAACTTCCACTAAATCTTGCATATTTTTCATATGCTGATCATTATTTTCAGAAGCCAATACAAAAAATAATTCTGCATCTTTTTCATCATCGCCTTCTTCAAATGATACAGGTTGCTCTACTTTCATAAAACATATAGCCGTTTTATTAACGC
Organism: Candidatus Epulonipiscioides gigas; assembly: GCA_001983555.1. Taxonomy (GTDB): domain Bacteria; phylum Bacillota; class Clostridia; order Lachnospirales; family Cellulosilyticaceae; genus Epulonipiscioides; species Epulonipiscioides gigas. The sequence goes on along the minus strand of LJHE01000031.1, from coordinate 1,548 downwards.
CTTCTGCTCCTTCTTGAGAATGAGGCATAGCAATATGTGGGGCTAAAACAATGTATGGTCCATATTTTTTTACAGACTCAATCATGGCTTCTACATAAATAGGTTCAATAGCTCCCTCGTCTATAAGAGGTTGAGATGCAGCATATAGAGCATCTTCCCAATTATCAAATTTTTCATGAAATGAAATTCTATTTAATTCAACTAAATCTTTTAATATCATAATAGCTTCTCCTTTCTATAACATTGAGCGGAATGGCAAATCTGCTTCTGTTATAAATGCATCATGGAAACCTCTATCATACATGTATTGTAGTTTATCTTTATCTTGAGGCCACATAAACATTCCACCAACTTCAAGTATAAATGGCTTAAACTTATATTGTAATCTATGTTTTCTCATATTCCATAGTGTTAAAATTTCAGCAGGATCTGCCTTAAAATTCGTCCAGATATCATGGTGAATAGGAATAACCACTTCAGTATTTAAACATTCAGCCATTCTCAATATATCAATAGCTGTTAGTTTATCTGTCATACCTCTTGGATTTTCCCCAAAAGAACCTAGAGCAACATCTATTTTGTAATCATTTCCATGCTTAGCAAAATAATTTGAATAATGAGAATCTCCTGAATGATATACATTTCCTCCTGGAGTATTAAATAAATAATTTACAGCTAATTCGTCCATATCTTGAGGCATATTATTAGCAAGAGCACCTACTGCATGCCCATGTGGTGTTACGAGCTCTGTTCTATCAAATGAATCTAATGCAATTATCTCTATATCTTTCACTTGAACTTTATCTCCTGGACGAACCATTATACATCTATCTTTTGGTACTCCCCATTTTACCCATAAATCTATACAAGATTTTGGTCCAATAAATTTAACATCCTGAGAACAGTTCTGTAAAACTGCAGCTGCAACATTTTCATCAATATGATCTCCATGATCATGAGTAGCTAAAACAGCATCTAAATTTTTGATTGCAAATGGGTCAATTACACATGGTACATTTCTTAGATTAGGTTGTAATTTTTCACAGCCTATCATTCTTCTATGCTGATGACCTTCTGCCATTAATCCATTTCCATGAGAACGTTTACCTGTTTTTACCCAAAGATCTGTTAAAATATTAGTGTTATTTTCCGATTTTATCCAGAGACCAGTACAACCTAACCACCACATAGCAACGCTACCTTTTGGAACAATTGTTTCTTCTATTTCTTCGTTTAACCAAGTTCCCCATTCTGGAAATGTGCTTAAAATCCAACTTTCTCTAGTAATTTCATTAACTTTGCCCATTTTTAACCTCCATTTAGTTTTAATTTAAATATAATTTTTCAAAACGTATTTCTATTTACTTAGTTAAATAAGACATAAATTTAGATATATAAAAATATTTTTGTCTAAAAGTATTTTTTTTATTATATATATATGTATAGATATAACCTGTATCAATTTATATTTTAAAATCATTATGTTCATTTGTCAACTAAAATTTATATATTTTTTGAATTTTATGAATTATTTATATCTTTAAAATC
>LJHE01000030.1 GCA_001983555.1 Candidatus Epulonipiscioides gigas | reverse complement strand
TTGACTTTAGAGTCATATAAGAAAATTAGTTAGTACTTAAGAACCCCACTCCTTTAGGGGTGGGAGTTTCAGTAGAACCTAGTAATTGTTTTAGTTCAACGGATGAAGAATTAAAAGTATTTGGTAATGCATTTTATAAAATGCTACAAGAGAAAGGAGTACTAACTATGTCAATACTAGAAAGTATATATAAAATGGATATGATAGAAGCAGGACGTCAAGAAGCTGAATTAAAATGTCAAGAAGTTGTTGAAAATAATAAAGAGCTTCAAGAAACTGTTCTAAGATATAAGTTAGAGGCTACTCGAAAAGAAGAAGTTCAAAAAAAAGAAGAAGTCGCTATGTTAGCAAAAATAGAAAATATTAAAGAAACTATTCTAAAATATGAGCTAGAAGAAGCTCAAGAAGAAGCTACTCGAAAAGAAGAAGAAAAAGAAAAGGAATTAGAGGAGATTAAAAGACAATTGGCACAAACCAAACAAAAATCTTAAGAATTGAAGCATCTTAAAAGGAAAAGGAACGCTAACTATGTCAATATTAGAAAATATATATAAAATGGAACAGATTGAAATAAGCTATGGAGAAGAATTTGACTATATTAAAGAGGTTAACGAAAATATTTTAAAAGATGAGTTAGAAGCTGGTGGAGCCACTAAAGAGCTTAAAGAACGTAAAAAAAGTGTTTTAAAATATGAGCTAGAAATTCTTGAAAATGTTAAAAACCTTAAAAACATTATTATAAAATATAAGCTAGAAATTGTTCAGGAAGAAAAAGAAACTCTGTTAGCAAGAATAGAACATCTTAAAAAAGCTGTTATAAAATGTGATCTAGAAATTGCTCAGAAAGAAGAAAAAGCTCAAAAAGAAGAATCCGCTCTGTCAGCAAAAATAGAAAAAATTAAAGAAACTATTCTAAAATACGAGCTAGAAGAAGCTCAAGAAAAAGCTGCTCGAAAAAAAGAAGTCGCTGCTCTAAAAGAAGAAGCATATGCTATGTTAGCACAAGTAGAAAAGCTTCAAGAAATTCTTCTAAAATATGAGTTAAAAGTTGCTCAAAAAGAAGAAGCTACTCAAAAAGAAGAAACACAAATCAAAGAGCTTAAAGAAAATGTTATAAAAGATGAACTAGAAGAGGCTCAAAAAGAAGAGGAAGTTGCTCGGGAAGAAAAAAAGAAACAAAATAACATAGAGCAGCTTAAACTACCAGGCTTCCCTTGAACCATTCGTCAGCTAACTCTGACATCTCCCATCGTCCTCTCCTGAAAAACTAAAGACCTGAATAAAATAATAAACATGTTCAATTTTATTTTTAGCTACTGAAGTCAAGAATTATCTAAAGGCACATGAAGCTATACGGTGGGATGTAGAATATTGAAGGAACTCAGTGTGGGTTAGGAGCACGCACTTGTCACTTTTAATAAAATAGTCTAAAAAAGGGATAAAAATGAAAAAATATAATCTAAAAAATCCGAGAAATTGGAAAAAAATTATTTTTTATTTAATACTTACCATTTGTATTATAATATTAGTATTATTTATTCTACCAACGGGTTATATGGTACAAATAAATGGAAAGAATATTGGAATTATTGAAAATAAAAAAATTTTAAATGAAAGCTTAGAAGTTGCAATGGCTCAGCTCAAGAAACAATATAATGCTGAAGTTAAATTAGACTATAGAGATAATATTGTTCTCGTACCTTTTAAAATACTAAAAAATAATAAAATAACATCAAATTTTTTAATTACTTATTTGAGGGAAAATTTGGATTTTATGATAGAGTTTAAGCAATTATATGCCAATGGTAAAAAAATAGGCATAATTGAAAATGAAAAAATTTTAGATGATCTCTTACAAGAGCTTACCATAATGTATTACGGCGTAGATAAACCGTCAAAATTTATAACAGAGCTTACAACTAAGCCTACTTTTGCATCTGTGAAGTCTCTTCTTAATTTAAATCAACTCGTGAAAATATCAAAACAAACTACAAAATCTCAAATCCTATATCAAATTAGGAAAGGGGATACGTTGTTGGATATTGCCAAAAGTCTTAGAATAAATAAAGATGAAATTACAAAGAATAATCCAAAGATTAAAAATGATGTTATTGTTTTAGGCTCAATTATTGAAGTTACTGTAGATGTTCCAGTAATTGATGTTATTTTGACAGGAAAAAATAGTGCCAGAGAGCATATGATTTATGTTTATGACTAACAAAAATGTAGAAGGAGCAAAAAATGTCAAAAATAGTTGTAGTAGAAGACGAAAAAGCAATCTCCGACATAATAAAGTATAATTTGGAAAAAGAAGGTTATGAAGTTTTGGTGGCATATGATGGAGAAGAAGGATTAGAATTGATTTTAACTTCAAATCCTGACATTGTTTTACTTGATATTATGATGCCAAAAATGGATGGCCTTTCAGTTTGTAAGTTTGTGAGAAAAACAAAAAATATGCCAATAATTATGCTCACTGCAAAAGCAGAAGAAATAGATAAGGTGGTAGGTCTTGAACTTGGAGCAGATGATTATATCACTAAACCTTTTGGAATGCGAGAATTAATCGCAAGAGTAAAAGCTCAGCTAAGACGTGGTACAGCTCAAGACGAGCAAAAGATAATTGATCCAGTAGACGAAAATACAATTGTTATTGGAAATCTTAAAATAAATTTAGAAAAATATGAAGTGACAAAATCTGGTAAAATTATTGATTTAACATTACGTGAATTTGAATTATTAAAATTTTTGGCTATGCAAAAAGGAAAAGTCTTCTCAAGAGAAACTTTGCTTGAAAAAGTATGGGGATTTGAATATTTTGGAGATGTTAGAACAGTTGATGTGACAATTAGAAGACTCAGAGAAAAAATTGAAGATGACCCCGCAAAAGCAGGATATGTCCTTACCAAACGTGGTGTGGGATATTATTTTAGGGGATAACATGAGAATTGGAATTCAATGGAAAATCATAGGTATATATTTAAGTGTTGTTTTAGTAATTATGATTGCAAGTGGAACTGTTATAATATTTCAAATAGAAGAGCAATATTTTAATAAGGTGAAAATAAAAACAGAAGGAATTGCTATTTCAGTGAGAGAACTGCTTGGGTTTGAAGGTGATATAGATCTTGAAAAAGATAGAGACCTATTAATATCAAAGTTAAGAAATTTAACAGCAATTGGCGAAGACACTGATATTTATATATTGAATAATGAAGGATTTGTTGAAATTGCACTTGGTACACAATTTAATCGTGGTGATTATGTCCCTGGCACACATAAAAATGGTTTTGCAGGAGTTGTAAATGAAACTCTATCTACAGATAAAAGTGCTACATCTAAATGGGTGTATCTTGTAAAAGGTGGACGTAATTCACAAAGTACATTAGAACATTCTTTGCCTATTAGGGATTATAAAACAGGATTAATAAAAGCTATTATATATGTAATATCTGATACAACAGAAATATATTCAAATGTTGATACAGTTATGTATACACTAGGAATTGGCACACTTGTGGCACTTGCTCTTGCAGGAGCATTCAGTGCAATTTTTGCTAAAATGATAACTCAGCCTATCAAAGCTCTAACAAAAAGCGCTAAGCTTTTACAAGAAGGAGCATTCAAAAAAATTCCCAATGAATCTAATGACGAAATAGGTCAGCTTACATTAAGTTTTAATCAAATGGCACAAGAGCTTAGAAAAACACTGCTCGATATATCTAGTGAAAAAAATAAATTAGAAAGAATATTAGAAAACTTGGCAGATGGTGTTTTGGCATTTAATAGACAAGGAGTGTTAATTCATGCTAATTCTGTTAGCTACGATATGTTAGATAAAGCTAAAATAGATCATAGATTTGATTTTATATTCCCAAAATTTGGTCTTGATATTTCATTTGATAATATTTTAGAAAATGATGAAAAATATAAAAAAGGCATTATGATGAATATTGGAGATAAGTTTATTAGCTTTCACTTTGCTCCGTATGAAAGTAGTCATGGTGAAAAAGAAGGTCTTACAGTAGTGATGCAAGATGTAACTAGCCAACAAAAGTTAGATCAAATGCGTAAAGATTTTGTTGCAAATGTATCACATGAGCTAAGAACTCCACTTACCACTGTAAAGACATATACTGAAACTTTGATTAATGGAGCAATTGATGAGAAAGAAACTGCTTTAGATTTTTTATCTGTAATGGAAAAAGAAACTGACAGAATGACCACACTTGTGCAGGATTTGCTCGAACTATCCAAAATAGATAATAAGCAAATGCAACTTAATATGCAAGTAGTAGATATATATTCATTACTAATTGATACCATAAGAGCTCAGGCAATACAGTCACAAGGTAAACATCAAGAGGTTAAAATTAGTTTTAAGAAAAATAAAGAATATTTAATTGAAGGTGACCCTGCTCGTATTGGACAAATATTTCATAATATTCTTTCAAATGCCATAAAATATACTGAAGATAATGGACAAATAAAAATTGAACTATCTTCAAATGATAAAGAGGTGATTATTAAGGTTAAAGACACAGGAATAGGAATGTCTAAAAAAGATTTAGAACGAATATTTGAAAGATTTTACCGAGCAGATAAAGCTCGATCAAGAAAAATGGGTGGCACAGGTCTTGGTTTGTCAATAGCCAAAGAAATGGTAGAATTGCACGGTGGCAGTATTAAAATGGAAAGTGAGCTTGGAAAGGGGACTACGGTCACCATAGTTTTTAAAGCTTTAAATATTGATGATGATTTTTTTTGAGATCAAAAATACTAAAAAATAAGGAAGATATGAAAATGGCATATATAAATAGAGATTTTTTTGATAAAATTATTCAAAGACAAGAAGAAGTAGAAGGAGTAGAAGAAATAAAAGACGAAGAAGTAGAAGAAATAAAACAAATAGAAGAAGAACTAGGTGAAAAAATAACAATTTTATATACAGCATTTAATTATTCTATAGAGCATATTGCTAATCAATTTAAATTGCCAGTGGCTGTTGTTGAGAAAATTCTAAGGAACTTCGATAAACTGTAACTGTTAAAAAAAAGTTATTTAAAAGTAATAAACATGTAACATAAAATGGATATAATATAATAAAGGGAGGTGAAAAAGGTGAAAAATAGTATTTCTAAATTAATGATTTTAGGAGCATTTATTATTTGCGCCAGTGAAGTTATTGCAACTGATAATATTCAAAAAATTCTTGATTCAAATCAAAACCAAGTTAGCATAGATTCCTCAGTAGAATTTCAAAAAAATGAATATGTTAGAATAACTCAACCAATAATACAAATAGAAGAAGATTTTTTGATAACTACATTTGAATCTGAAATTAATATGATGGGTCATGCTCGGGTGGGTACTAAAATATCTATTACAGTTTATAATGGGAACGAAGTTTATAAAACATACGAGCTAGAAGAAGTTGGTGCCACACAAACTTTCAATCAGCTTGTCAGTCTGAATGAAAAAGATAATACTGTAGTTTTGACATACACACATAAGGACATCCCTAACTCTACACAAGAACTAAGTACTAAAATATATAGACAACCAGAGGAAAATAAACTAAAGATTAAAAATTATGTTGTAAGTACACCCCAAGATTTGCCTGAAAACTTAATAGAAACACCGTAATTATGAGGAACAACAATGAAAAATATAAAACTATTATTACTTAGCCTTTTTATAGGCCTTAGTATATTTCAGACATTTTTTTTATGGCTAGGAGGGCCTCTTAGCCATATTTTTTTTAACCCTGCTCCAAAAACTAGTTTAATCCCAATTACTCCAAAATACATTTGGATAAATACAGGTGGAGCATACACAAAAGGGCTAAAGATTTCAAATAAAGATCAAGAATACAATTTGATGGTAGAAGAATTGCAATCCGTTCTTTTTAAAGCTTTCGAGTCTAAGACACCAGATTTTCTTAAGAAGGGAAATATGAGCGAGCTCTACAATCAAAGAGGCTTAATATATGAATATAGTATTCCTCTTAGTATAGACGAAATTGTTGGCAAAAGTGTTCCACTTAAACACAATTATAAAATAGATTATGTTTTTATCCATCTAAAAGATGAAATTTTGGCAGAAGATAGTATATATTTTATAAATGAAACAGATAACTATTATGTAGAAATTGCTCTGCCAAACAAAGCTCATGAATTTGAAAATATATATTTCTTATTTAATAATGATCAAACTGATCAAAATACTTCGCTAAAATATCAGCCAAGTATTAAAGATATCAAAAGTCCTCATATAAAAGGTAATGTTTTTTTGGCTAACATAAGCCCTGCTCTACCTATGAAATACTCAGTAATAATGTTTCGTAATTTTTTAGAAAATATGGATTTTGCAGAAATAGAAGGACGCATCGACCAACTTTTTGATAAGCCAATTATGAAAGAAACTAAAATTTTGTTTGGTGGAGATAAAGAGTTTTTGGAAGAAAATAAAAATCTTGTTAGAATTTCAAATACTGGTCTAATAAGCTACAAAAATTTAAAACCCACTATTGATAAAATTCCACAAACTCGTCTTGAAGGATACAATATTGCTCTCGATTTTATTGAGGAAAATGCTCTAATAAGTCCTACATTAAAAAATAAGCTCTATTTGAGCAACATATTAATTGAACAAGGAGCATATGTATATTATTTCGATATAATATATAAAGATATAAATGTAATTATTGCAGATATGTCTGCAGTGAGCATAAAAGTAGATGACCACCAGGTAAAAGAAGCCTCTTGGATTAGTTTTTATATAGAAGAAGTTTTTTCTTATGAGCAACATTTCTTGACGGTAGGATATTCGTATCCAATTGATAAGATGTATAGCAATTTAAAAAGTATTGGTATTGAAAAGCCTATTTTCGACAATGTAGAGCTCGTATATGATTTAACGAATAAAGACACACCTCTTAATGTTAAATGGGGTATAAATTATGAAGGAGATTGGTATTATCCATAAATTATAATGAATGATAAGCAAACCATGAATTATTTACTAATAATATTTATAATTACAAATTTATTGCTAGGAATAGGAAATTATAATAAGTACATTAAAAATTATACTTTAACTCAAGAAAGAATTTCAAATATAACTGATTTTTTGGCAAAAGATGGCATAATCATACAAGGCGATATTCCAAAAGATCATAGTGCAAAAAGAGCTATAAAGTTAACACCACAAAAAATAACTCCAAATATGCGTGATAGTATTGTAAACAATTTTTTTGGAAATGAGCGTAAAGGTGTAACCATCACAGAAATTGCTGATAAATCAAATTATGATTCACAAAAGCGAGTTTATAAAAAAGATAATGAAACACTCACTTTTAGTGCCTACAAAATTATATATCAAAACTCTAATATTCCAAATATTCCAAATATTCCAAATATTTCTCAAAAAAAGGCATTATCTCTTGCGAAAGAGCATTATAAAAAATTTCCGCAAGATTTATTGGGAAAAAAAGTAAATATTGTCTACGAACAAGTATCATATGGTGCCAACATTTCATATTATAAATTATACAATGACTTACCTGTTTTTGATAGTCATTTGAGTATGCAATTAACTGAAGATGGTGTATTTATGAGCACAATAACATTAAGCGAGGTAACTGAAGAAAATGTTAATGAAACTGAAATTTATGCTCTTGACCAAGTTCTCTTTAATTTACATTACATTATCAATGAGCATACTATAATTAAAAATATTATTCTTGGATATGCAAGAATAAATCAAGAAAGTGCCTTCTTTTTAACCGAAGAAGCAGTTCCCTCGTATAAAATAAATATTGAAGGTCTAAATAAATCTCTTTTTGTAAATGCTTATACTAATCAAGTTAAATAAAACTTGCTGTTTTTTTTAAATTAATGATATAATGTACATTAAAATAAGAATTTAAGAAGGTGTTTAAAATGAGCAAATTATGTATACAAGGTGGTATACATCTCAAAGGGGATGTATTAATTAGTGGTGCTAAAAATGCTGCTGTTGCAATTTTACCCGCAACTATTTTAGTTAATGATGTTACTGTAATTGAAAATTTACCAAACATTAATGATGTAGCTATTTTAAATGAGGTTATACAATCTCTTGGAGCAGTTACAGAGTTTTTAGATAGTCATACATTAAAGATAGATGCTAGTACAATATACAAATGTAGTGCAATTGAACCTGAGGTGGGTGAGCTTAGAGCGTCATATTATCTCATTGGGGCATTACTTGGAAGGTTTAAATACGCAGAAGTTGCTATGCCTGGGGGCTGTGATTTTGGTGGTCGTCCAATTGACCAACATATTAAAGGTTTTAAAGCACTTGGAGCAGAAGTTGAAATAGTTGATAATATAATTAGAGTACATGCCAAGGAACTTGTTGGAACAAGAATATACTTAGATGTTGTATCTGTTGGAGCAACCATCAATATCTTACTTGCAGCAGTTTTAGCCCAAGGAACAACTGTTATAGAAAATGCCGCTAAAGAGCCTCATGTTGTCGATGTTGCAAATTTCTTAAACAAAATGGGTGCAAAAATTACTGGAGCAGGTACACATCTCATTAGAATTAAAGGTGTTGAGCGTCTAGGAGGTGGGCGTTATTCCACTGTGCCTGATCAAATAGAAGCAGGGACTTATATGATTGCAGCAGCTATTACTGGTGGAGATGTATGTGTTAGAAACATCATACCTGAGCACATGGAATCTCTAAGTTCAAAATTACGTGAAATGGGTGTTCAAGTTTTGGAAGGGGATGACTTTCTTCAAGTGGTTGCTCAAAGAAAAATTACTGCCACTAATGTAAAAACCCTGCCATATCCTGGATTTCCAACCGATTTGCAACCTCAAATGGCAGCTCTTCTAGCTGTTTCAGAAGGTGTAAGCACAATGGTAGAAAGTGTTTTTGACAATAGATTCCAATATATAGAAGAATTAGGAAATATTGGTATAAATATTAAAGTTGATGGAAATAAAGCAACTATTGAAGGTGTAAATACATTAAAAGGAGCTAAATTAAGTGCCACCGACCTAAGAGCAGGTGCTGCCATGGTATTAGTTGGTCTACGTGCCTTAGGAGAAACAACCATAGATAACGTACGATATATAGACAGAGGATATGAAGAAATAGAAAAGAAACTTACCGCTCTCGGAGCTAAAATTTATAGAATAGAATAAAATAAATTAGGGGCTGTCGCTTTTAGGAAAACGATGCCCTTTTTTGCAATACTCTTCTTCCTTAATTCGATAGCCCCTAAAATTAACTCATCTCGTCGAGCTTATTTGTGATTTTCTTTTTCACATCTTGCACCATTTCTCCAACTTCTTGCTTAAACTCATTAATATTATTTTTTATCTTCTGCTTCGTAATCTCTTTTTTTATCTTATTTTTTACATCCTCTGACATTATTTCCGCCATTTCAATTGTATCTTCTAAAATTTCCTTAGCTCTACCCATATATTAATCATCCCTTTCTTAACACTATTTTTTGCAATTTAAAAAATTTTATTCATAAAAATATATAGTTTGCTTCGAATCCTCAGAGATTAACCCACCCCTTGTACCTTAGACACTTTTCCACATTAAATTAAAAGGAAGCTACTGAAAAAGCCTCCCCATACAGCCTCCCATTTTAATAGGAGGTGGAGTTTTGAAGATATCAACTTCAGCTACTGGAAGGGTTCTTGGAAAATGCAAGCTAAAGCGCTAAATCTTCGTCAACTTAAATCGCAGAAAGTAATAACAAAATTTAATTAATAAAAAAAATTTTTCTGAAAATTGTTAAGCAAATAAACTGATTAGCGAAATAATAATAATAAAAATAATTAGAGATAAAAAAATTTTTAAAAATAGTAATATTTATATGCTGAAGTAAATATGATTAAAATAGCTAAAAGTTAAAACCATAAAGAACGTTACATAGGATGGCTTAATACAAGTTTTTAAAATTTCAGAGAAAATACTGAAATTTAATTTAAAAAAAAAATTATTGAAAAGGAGGACGCTACTAGATAATTTAAATTATCCTTATTTTTAGTAGCAAATTTTATATGTCATTAATAAAAAAATATCGTAAACAATTCGCAGCAGTAACCATTTCTATCGGGGCAATAAGTGTTGCACCAATTGATGTAAATGCAACAGATATAACTGTAACGGATGAATTTGGAGCTGGTAAAATCTTTGATCCAGCAACAGCATCTGATGGTTATGTAAATATTGAGCAGCTTATAGCTAATATAGAAATATATAAGGGGCTAGCGTCATCTTCAATTGATGGAATAGATGTTCCAATTGCTGATAAATATGTTTTAGCTGCAGATAGAGCTGCATTTGATGCTGAAATGGCTAAGACAGCTAGTGGGAATGATTTATTTGCTCAATTGACAGATATTCAATCAAAATTAACAGCTTTATTAGCTTTTGATGGTTCTGCTGGTTCACTTGCAGATGATGCTATCAAAACTGGTACAAAGGAAACATATCAAGCTTCAGTAGGAACTTTAATTACACAAATTCAGGCGGCATATGACGCATTAACGGCTAGTACACTAATAAGCTATACCGATGATGGTAGTGACCTTGCGAATGGTTCTACTTATGTAACTCTTACCCAATACAATGCATTAAAAACTGCAATAGAAGATGCATTTGAGATATTAATATTAGCACATGCTACGCATTATGATGATGATCCTACTGCTGGTGCTGGTACTCAAGAAACTGCATTTACAACTCTTGTCGGATCTGGTACAACAGGTGCAGGTGCCTTCGCAGAGCTATTTGGTAATGATGCCATTGCTGGTGCTGATGATACACATAAAACTTTAGCAGAAATAAATATAGCTATAGATGGAACTAATGTAGACGGTGACGCTCATGATGCTACTGATGGTGGAATAAAGAAAGCTATTACTGAGTATGCTGTTACTGCTTCTACTTCTGCAGATGGCGCAATTATTACTGAGCGTGCAGCCATAGCCTTCGAGCTACTTAAAGCGAAAGCAAGTTTAGGATTAGATCCAGCAGCAGCTTTACCAACAGCAGATGTTACAGAGGCTATGTTAGCGGATACTACAAATACTCCATTTAAAAATGCTGGAAAATCATTTATAGTTGAGGCTACTACTACTCCTCCTACAGTTACAGTAGTAGCAACTGCTACTGATTTAACTGGCAAAACTGTAATTTATGCTCCGATGGTTATAGCAGATGATGCTAGCCCTGATACAGTAGGCAGTGTTAACCATGACAGTGATGATGGTACTACACCAGAGCTGCAACTAAATTATGTAACATTATCAGAAGCAAATGCTGCCATAGCAAAAATCCGAGCATTAGAAGCCAAGCTTCTTGACTACGACGGTATGGATGACACCAATATTTCTACACCTCTAACATTATACACCGACGAGCTAATTACAAATGAAATTAATGAAGACACATTAGACAATTTAACAGAAGTTAAAGAAGATATCATAAAAGAAGTTAAAGCATTTGAAAAAATACAAAAAGAAGGTACAGGCGCAAATAAAGACAACAGAGCTAAAAGAATAGTTGCACTTCTTGATTATATTAACTTTGCAAACTTTAAAAATGCAGCTGAAACTGAAATAGGTGGTCTTGTAGGTGGTACTTCATGGTCTCCTAAGGCTGCATTCGTAAGCGTAAAACTAGAAGATATGGAAGACTATACTAGTGATGATACCGCTGACCTTACAACTGCATTTGCAAAAGCTACAGTAAGTCATCTTTATGGTATCGATGTAGCTGCTGGTGATACGTGGGTAACTCCAGCTGTACATGATGCATTATATAAGGTTGCAAAAGAAGCTAGAATACAATATGAGATATACACTGGCAAAGCATACATAGATGGTGGTACTGGAACGGATGCTACTACGTATCCAAACAGAGCAGAATTAGCTAAAGCTCAAACTCTAAAAAATCTTGAAGATGCAGCAGCAGACTTAGATGAGGCAATAACAGATTATCTTGAGGAAGTAACTGCCGCAGCTACTGGTACACAAAGTGAATTTACTACAGCATATGAAACTTTCTATACAGATGCTACTACTGGTGCATTAAGTGCTGCTAGAGATTTATTAAATGCTGACGGCACATTTAACAATGTGGCAGATGCTGCAGGTGAAAATCATTTTATTTCTGAATATGGTTTAACTTATGATGATGCAGATGGTGCCATAACTGCACTTGAAGCAGGTAATAAGTGGGCAACACAAGCAGAAGTAACAGCATTCAACACTGTTCTTTTAGAAGCAGATAAAATTAAAGAAGCAGTAGATATATTTGTAGGAAATAGTTATGCAATACCAGACGCTGGAGATTCAGTTACTCCTACTGGAGGTAGCGCTGCTGTAACAGTTACACAAGAGCAAGTTGACTTAATCAAAACCATCATAAGTAAGTTTGGTGACGAAGATGGTAAATATGACGATCAAGATTATTTTGAAGATGAAGTTGACAAAATAGAAACTGCACAAGATTTATTTATAATCAAAGATGAAAATGTTACTAAATTTGAAGATGGTATTGCTCAATTAGCAACTGCTATAGGTGCTGAAGGAACTCCAGAAGATCCAAGTGGTACCCCAACTGCAGTAGCTGGTACTGGTGCAAGAGGAAAATTAGGAGCAAACACTACATTTGGTGAGACAGCACCAGCCTCTAAGATTTATATTTCAGAAGACGGATATTTATATTCAACTGACGGAACTGACACTGTGCTAATTCCAAAATCTGCTACTGCAGGCAATACTAAGTGGGTACCATTATCAGCAGTTAAGGCTTTTGACACAGCAATTAAGGCTGTTGAAACTAAAAAAGCAACTTTAGATGCGGCACTTACTGATGCAACTCTTACAGATGCAACCAAAAAAGAGCTAGCTCTAATAATAAATGCTGATAATGATTTTGAATTAGATGAAGATTATTTCACGGACTTAGCAGCAGGCTTAACTGACACTGCAACAACTGCATTTACTGATGCAACAACAGTTACAACTGCTACAAGCGATGCTCTACAAGATGAGCTAGCTGCATTAACAACTCGTTTAAATACTGACATTACAGCTAATTTAGCTAATGATGGTGACACGGATGCACCAACACTAAATGACCCAGCTGTACCTTTAGCAAGTACAAATGTAGCTGTTTCAAACAATGGTCTAACCAACGAAGACGGTTCAGCATTTGCTGCTGGAATTACACATTATGTAACTCGTGCAAACTTTGATACTTTTGTTACTGCAATTGAAGCAGCTGTAGAACTTAGAGATGACGACGTAGTTGATCAAGTAGCGAAGCATAAAGAAGATGCAACATATTTAACTACAGCAACAACTACATTAACTGATGCTGTTACAGCATACGGAACTAATAAACTTGCTATTAAGAAAACTGATTTTGATACCGCATATGCTACTTTAACTGGTGGATTAACTGCTGCTAGGGCAAAAGTAGATGCAGCTGGTGCAGTAAAAGAAGGAACTGTAAAAGAATCTGAAAATGGTTTAACTTATATTAATACTGCTGCTTCTAATGCGATCAGTGCAATACCAGCTAATGATAAATGGGTAACAGAAGCAGAGATAACAGCATTCAATGATGTGCTTAAACCAGCAGATGAGATACAACTAGCAGTAGAGCTATTCAAACTTGCAAGCAAAGATGGAAGTGCTAAAGCAGTTTACTCAATACCAAAAGTTGGCGATGTAATCACTGCTAATAATCAAGACGTAACAGTTGAACAAAAGCATATTGATAAGATTAATGAAGTTTTAGATGCATATAGTACATTTGTTCCAGGTGAAGAAAATAATGCACCAACAAATTGGTTTGCTGCAGAGAACAAAAAAATAACAGATGCAAACACAGTATTTGAGCGTGCAAAGAAAGGTGAGAACGTTACAGATCTTACAGCACAAACTGGTACTTATGGTGGTGCTTATACTACTGCAAAGGCATTATTAGAAGACGGCTATGCAGACAGAGGTATCACAAAAACTGGTGGCGATATTTATATTTCTGAAGATGGAATGACATATGTTGTTACAACTACAACTGGTTCAGGTGATGCTGCGACTACAACTAAAACTACCACTGCAATTCCAGTTGGTGGAAAATATGTAACACCAACAGAAGTGGCTACATTCGAGCGAGCATTAACCACAGCAAACGAATTAAAGACTAAATTAACTGATGTAACTACATTAACAGACACAAAAATATTAGATGCTATAATTAAAGATGATGTATTAAATGCAGACTATTTCACTAGCACTACTGATCCAAAAGGAGTAATAGTTAAATTAAATGATGCAAAAGATGCATTCACGGCAGCTGCTAAGGATGCTACAGGAGGCGCATTCACAACTGCATATACTGGCTTTATAGATGCTATAGAAGCAGCAATTGAAGATAATATAGTTAATTACACTGAGGGTATTGATACGGATAAAAAGTTGCATACTTTAACTCCTACAAGTGGCAAGGTATTAGAGCCAGTAGCAAACATTTTTGTTTCAGATAATGGTATTTCAGTAATTAAAGGAACATGGGTAGCTAATGAGCACTATGTAACAGAAGATGAATTTGAAGATTTAATTGATGCAATACAAGAGGCAATAGACGTTAGAGATAAGTCAATAGACCAGCTTGTTAGATCATACGACTTTAACAATTCATATTTCGATAACCTAGTAACTAAGCTACAAAATGCTTTAGATAACTACACCACAGCAACTGCAAAAGTAGAGAAAAAGACTGATTTTGAAACTGCAGTTGAGGTTGCTTTCGGAACACATGCTTCAGGTGCATCACCTAATATCACTTCAAAATTAAGTGGTAATGTTAGTACAGAAAGTGTAACTTACACTTATACTGCTGCTACAATGAGTGAAGACAGTTCAGTTGAATTAGTTTTAGATGATATTGTTGTTTCTAAAGACGGCTTCACTGTAGTTGATAGTGAAGAAGTTGTTGGAGCTGAGCAAAAATGGATAACACCAGACATGCATGATGATTTAGTAGATGCTATTTTAGAGCTAGAAGACATCAGAAATGCAGCTTTATACGATAAAACTGCAACAGATACTAATGCAATAGAAGATATTTTAGATCAACAAGAAGATGTTATAGACTATTATCTTGATGCACTAGGTAAAGATGGAACAGATGGATACTTTATTAAGCTTATCAATGGTACAGGCTCAGGTTCAGGCTCAGGTTCAGGCTCTGGTGGTACAGGAAATACTACTGCCCTAGAAGCTGCTATGGCTGACTTCAAGCCAGCTGGAAGTAATTCTAATGAATTCACTAAATTAAAATCTAAATTAGGTGAATTAGTAAATGGTACACTAGCACCAGCTAAAGATAATAATGGTGATACTGACATGACTGATGACGGCGAAGCAGCTGAAACAGTATGGGATGATGCTTGGGATGCAAAAATCTTAGTAGATAAATTTAAGCTAGGATTAAAAGATGATGGTACTCTTGCTGATGAAGCTGATAAGTTATCAAGAGTAAGTGATAATAAAGGAAATGACACATTAACATTTGCTAAACTAGAACTTATAAATGAGTATGAATTAACAAATGCAGGAAAAGGTCCAGACGAAGTTGCAGAGACAGCTCCAACAGCAGCTGAAAAAGCTGGTGCTGAAAACTTCTATAAGTATGTAACTACAGCAACCCTAGGTAAATTAGAAGCAGCGCTTAAGAAAGCAACTGACTACAATAATGTGTTAGCTGCAACAGGTACAGCAGCAGAGCTAAAGAATTTACAAGCTGAGATAAAAGCTTTAGAAGATGCAATGACTGCATTTAATAATTCTATAGTAGACCTAAGTGATTCAAAAAATAAGAACTCACGTCAATGGCTATATGAAAAGCTAATAACTGCACAAAATAAGAAATATACTACTGTAGATGATGATAAAACAGCTGTAGTAGCAAGTAATCTTGGTGGCGTAGATGTTGTAAAAGGCACATCTTGGGTAAAAACAGCAACTTACGATTGGTATTATGGTGAAATAGCAGAAGCTTTAAATATTGTACAAGACAAACCAGAAGATGCTGAAGAGGATAGTATTGATACTGAGCAAGCAACATTGGCAACTTTAAATGCCCACATAAAAGCGGTAGACAATGCTATTAAGTGGTTTAATCCTACAGTAAGTACAGGAAACGATGCATACAATAAAGCTAAAACAGATGCATTCGCTGCATTAAATGAGCTTCTAGTAGACATGGGATACAGTGAACTTAGTGACACTAGTGATAATCAGGATGATGAAGAAGGAACTGCAAATGCACCAGGAATTACAGCAGCCGATATTACAGCAGCATTCACAGAAGTTACCGATGCTAATGAGGCTGCCAATACAGATGTATTATATAGACCAAGTGATAAATTTGGTTTTGAAGTTCCAGTTAGCAAAACATGGATACCTAAAAAGAATTTTGATGATGCAACAGCTAAGCTTAAGACTTGGGCAGAAGGAATGATAGCGCCTACAACAAATATTAAATCTTTCGAGTGGTACACAAAAGAGATAACCAAGTGGAACGATTGGTTTGAGTCGTTGCAAGCAACTAACCATGGTACCGGCGTGGGCACTCTTACTGCTACAGATGGAGATTATAAGAAAACATTTGAGTATCTAATAGGCGAAATTAAAAAATATGGTGCAATTATCGAGGGTGACGCTACAACGCTAGGAAGTGCTATACCTGATGGAATGCCAAAAATCGTTGGCACAACTACAACAACTGTCAAAGATGCAAATCAAAAAGAAACCTTGCTAGAGTATTATTGGGGTGATGTATCTATGGACTGGGATAATGGTTCATATACAAATCAAGATAACTATTGGGCAAAGAAAGCTGAAATTACACCTCTATTAAATGTATATAATAAAACTATCACATGGTGGTTAAATAAAAATAACTTTAGTATTGAAAATGATGGAGAAAAAGTTACTCATGATTATGCTACATTAAAGAAATCATATGACATAATTAAAACCACATTTGAGAACTTCTATGGTAAAACCGTAACAGGTGCTGCGGTAGAAGGTATCACACCTAAACTATATGCAGGAACTGACGGTACAGAGCACGAATCAATAACAGCGACTATTGCAGCTGCTAATGCATTTATGAAAGATTTACAATATGCTCATAGTGCAACTGTTCCAACTACACTTTATACAGATGCAAATGGTGAACCAAATAAAGAATATACAAACAACACAGGTAGTTCAAACTTTGTAAGTGCATTAGCTAATGGAGCAGATGTACCAGAAGGTGAAAAGTATTATACACAAGTAGAAATTAATAATTATGTAGCTGCCATTAAGAAAGCTCAAGATTGGTTAGACTGGTATGAGCGTAATCCATTAACAGTTAAGAAAGCTGACCTAGATAAGTCTGAAAAAGCTTTAAAGGATATGACAACAACACTAACAGATGTTGAAAGAATTTCAGCAGGTAATGAGGCACATGCAACTGCTTTAGCTGAATTAAACGAAGCAATAGAAAATGCATATCAATTAATAGATTTTGAGAAATCAGATGACGTTGATGCTACATCTAATAATACTATTATCAGAGCAAGCTATAATGGCGAAGGTGCAGAAGCAGACGATGAATTAAATGAAAGATGGGTACCAGTAAAGACTTATAATTGGTATAAAGATACAGTTATTAAGCAAGCAGAAGCTGGCCGAGACAAAAAAGGAGCAACCGCAACAACTGCTCATCTTAATAAAGTAAAAGATACACTAGCTACAAATACAGCTACTATGAATAACACTGCAAAACCTGGTACACAGGACGCATTTGAAACTGCACGAAACGCTTTAGCACAGGCAATTGAAAAGGTAGATAACAGACTACACGATGTTGTACCAACTTATTACAACGGTACTGATGTTGACAATGGAGACGAATGGGTATCTTATAAGACATACAATTGGCTAAAAGGATTAAATGACAAAGCTATAGCTAGTTACGATTGGTCATATGGAAGCGAAACATTAGACCTAGATGTTTCAGTTTCAAAAGCGAGCACTATAGATGCTACTAAGAAAACTGTTAAAAAATCTGCTTTAGAAGCACAAACAGCACTTTTAGAGAAAAACCTACCTATATTTGATAAGGCAGTTAAAGACGGTATGAACGAAGAAAGAGACTATACAGCTGCTAAAGATAACTTAAGAGATGCATTAGAAGCATTTAAGAAAGATTTAGACAAAACAGTATATAGCAAAAATCAAAATGGTACAGATATCTCTGAAAACATTCCTTGGGTAAGTAATGCTAATGTAGAATTAACTATTGGTAGCGAATCTAAATCAGGTTATATTAAAACTATTATGCAAGCAGGATATGATGAAGCTATTAAAGTATATTGGGAAAAACCTGCTGCAGACGACAATACTACGCTCACTGATAAGCTAGAAACTGCATTAAATAAATTAAATGAATATGTAGAGGCATTTGAGGATGTGTTAGACGGTACTACTAAAATAGAAAGTAAAGATATTGGTGGAACTGCAGGAAGCTTAGAAGCTGTTGCCACTGCAAGAACTGCACTAGGCGAAAAGTGGGGCGAAGCAACAGTCCTAATTAAAGGCGTGCATTCAATTGATATTAATGGTGCAACAGGTGATGATCTTTTAGCTTTACTATACCCTGTACTAGACGGTCAATACTATGCACCATCAGCTTCAATAGATGCTCTTAACGATGAGATAACAGAAACTAAAACCGTCTATAATAATAAAACAACTACAGGTACTACTATAGCTGCAACTGAAACTGAATTAAAGACGCAAACAACTGATTTAGGCAATGCAATTGGTACTTTTGAAAATGAGTGTGTATTAGTTCAAAGATCTGTTGAAAGTGGTAATAATAACACTGGTGGCATAAATCCAGCATCAGCAGCATCAATAGAAATAATAACATTAACTATGAGTGATGGCAGTGTAATCACTATTGAAAATGTTATACCAAATGAAGATGCAGCCTCACAAGAAGTAGAACTTATAGAGCTTCCTAAACTTGATGTGCCAAATACAGAAGTGGAAGAAGAACTAGTACCAGAAGTTGTAGCACCAGAAGTAGAAACACCAGAAGTTGTAGTACCAGAAGTTGTAGTACCAGAAGTTGTAGCTCCAGAAGTAGAAACACCAGAAGTTGTAGTACCAGAAATCGAACTTCCAGAAGTTGAAGTAACTGTTGAAGAAAATATTGTAGAAGAAACTGTGGAAGTAGCTCCAGAAGTTGAAGTAACAGTTGAAGAAGTAATAGTTGAAGAAACTGTGGAAGTAGCTGAAGAAGTTGAAGTAACTGTTGAAGAAAATATTGTAGAAGAAACTGTGGAAGTAGCTGAAGAAGTAGCTCCAGAAGTTGAAGTAACAGTTGAAGAAAATATTGTAGAAGAAACTGTGGAAGTAGCAGTTGAAGAAATTGAAATAACATTAGAAGAAAATATAGTTGAAGAAGAAGTAATTGAAGAAGTAATTGAAGAAGTAATTGAAGAAGTAATTGAAGAAGTAATTGAAGAAGAAGTAATTGAAGAAGTAATTGAAGAAGAAGTAGTTGAAGAAGAAGTAATTGAAGAAGAAGTAATTGAAGAAGAAGTAATTGAAGAAGTAGTTGAAGAAGAAGTAATTGAAGAAGTAATTGAAGAAGAAGTAATTGAAGAAGAAGTAGTTGAAGAAGAAGTAGTTGAAGAAGAAGTAATTGAAGAAGAAGTAATTGAAGAAGTAGTAGTTGAAGAAATAACAGAAGAGATAATAGAAGAAATAGTAGAAGAAATAGTAGAAGAAATGATAGTAGAAGAAATTGTTGTAGACGAGCTAGTATCAGCTAAATCATCTAATGTATTTAGCAAATTATTTAGAAAAATATTTAGAATTTAAATTTATTTAGCGTCAGCTCTTGCTGGCGCTTCCTTTAGTTTATGATTATGTTTAGCTCTGAGCAGCAACCTAATTGCTTCACTTTTATAGATGCTAGGAAGTCCCACCCCTTTTTTAAGGATGGCACTGAAAAAGTCTTTTGATAATAAGTTTAAATATAATATTTAAAGACTTTTTTGGTAATACTTAAATTGAATGATGCAAAAAAGAACAATAAGAGGGCTATTTAAAAGTGAAGAAAAGATGTTAAGAAAGGACTGTGTGATGAGAAAACTTAATCCACGCAATGATTTTATATTTAAAAAAATATTTGGTGAACCAGGCAGAGAAAGAGAGCTTATGGCTTTTTTAAATGCAATATTGCATAATACTTTATCAGCTCCTATCACATCTATAATAATTATTGAACATAAAGAACTTGCACAACAATTATTTGATGATAAACTTGGTATTATAGATATTAGAGCGACTTTAGAAGATGCTACTATTATAAATGTTGAAGTTCAATTAATTAATCAATACAACATGGAGAAACGCACATTATTTTATTGGAGCAAGTTATATTCAAGTAGTATAAAAAAAGGTGAGAATTATAAACTATTGCCAAGAGTAATAACAATAAATATACTAGACTTTAATTTTCTAGGAACAAAAACCTATCATTCGACATTTCATTTATGGGAGGATACCGAAAAAGATTATAAACTAACAGATATCCTAGAGCTACACTTTATAGAATACCCCAAATTTAAAAACCAAGTGGGCGAAAAT
>LJHE01000029.1 GCA_001983555.1 Candidatus Epulonipiscioides gigas | reverse complement strand
ACGATTGTGTAACGATGTAGAACTACCTAACTTTAGTTTTTCAGCGGCTTCTTTTTTGTAATTTTAAAGGGAGGAAATTTTTATGAATAAAAAGTTTAGTGCTACATTTTTAGCATTAACACTTATAACACAAACTACATTTGCTCTATCAGCTCCAACTGTCACTGTAGATGCTGATAGTACTGTTGTAATAACTGGAACAGCAGATTCAAATGAATATTTAAGTGTAGTAATAGAGAAACTAGGTAAACGTTATTTTTTGAAGAATGTATTGACTGATACAGACGGAAATTATGAAGTTTCAACTGTTCTACCAGCTAATATCGTGGCACAAGTGCAAGTATCAAATAAGTCAGGTGAAATAGCAAAAACTGAAGTGAATACAACTATAGATACTACAACACCCGATGTAGAAGAGCCAGAACAAGCTAACGAATCGGTACTATTGATGGTTGATAAACATACTATTGATGAGGGCTATGTTATACCAGGTGAAATAGTTAAAATTAATTATGGTGATACAGCTTGGTCTGTATTACAAAGAACTCTTGATAAATATGATATTGATTATGATTATAGTTATTCTAATAAATATAATAGTATATATTTAGAAGCAATTGATGGTGACGGAGAATTTGATCATGGCACTGGCAGTGGTTGGATGTATAGTATAAATGGAGATTATTTGCAATATGGTGCAAATAATGCTGAAGTATATGACGGAGACGAAGTTATATGGAGCTACACAACAAATTATGGTGAAGATTTAGGTAGAGACGTTGACAATGATTATTTTGATAATAATAATGAAGATGACTATGAAGATGACCATCTTAAAATTCCAAATCAAGAAGAAGTATTTATTGAAGTGCCTATGAATACAGAGGAAGTAGCAATAATTGAACTTAATAGTGATTTGCTAGGTGAGCTCGAAGAATTATTAATAGAAATACCAGATGAGGTTCAAAAAGTAACATTAGATTTAAATAATTTTGATGATGAATTGCCTGAGATTAAAGTAAATCGTAATGATATTACTTTACATATACCTAAAGGCAGTGAGATAACAAGTGATGAAAAACAATTTGATTTATTTACACCAAATAATAAAAATAATGAATTTATGTATGATATTATTGATAGTGATGAACCTATTGTTTTTGATAAAGAGATTAAAATTACAATACCTAATATGTCAGGTTATGATGTTGCTTGGACTCTTGATGGAAACCAATATCCAATAAAAGACAAAGTGCTAGAAACTTTGAAATTATTACCTATTACTATAGGTTCAGCTCTGCAAATTAATGATATTAGAGATATTAGAAATAAAGATAGCTATTTTATAAAAGATAATGATAATTTAATAATAACTACGGACTATTTAATGGATTTTATAATATATCAATCAAAAGATATGTTTAAAGATCAAAAAGATATTTCCGATTGGGCTATTGAAGAAGTTGATAAAGCTGCAAAACTTGGCATTATATCGGGATATGAGGATGGCACATTTAAGCCACAAGCTTATATAACACGAGCAGAATATATTTCTATTTTAGTACGTGCCTTATACAATGGTATGGTAGCTTCAACTTCAGCTCCATTTAATGATGTAAAAACTACTGATTGGTTTAAAAATGCAGTAGATGTAGCATATGAAAGCGGTATAATTAGTGGTTATGGAGGTAAATTTAATCCAAATGATATCATAAATAGAGAAGAAATGGCAGTTATACTTAATAATGCTTTAAATCTACAATATAAGCCTGTTCCAATAGGAATAATGGATATTAATTTAACTTCTGATTGGGCAAGAGATGATGTGATTTTAGCATTTGCACATAATTTAATTGGTGGAGTAACAGACAAGTTTAATCCTAAAGGTGCTGTTACACGTGAAGTTGCAGCTGTATCACTTCTTAGAGCATATGAATATAAATTCGAGAACCAACATATGACACGCTCTATGCCTCCATTACAAATAGGAATGTCTGGAGCATCCTCATTAGGTTTATCAATTGTATTAGCTCAAGATATTGCTACTGCTCCTGTTATAAATAAAGAGGCTTTAGATATATTAAATGAAACAGCTAAATATTTAATTCAAAATGTAGAAGAACCTTATTTTGGTTCAGTAGGTGGAGAATGGACAGTATTTGGTCTTGCAAGAGGAACGACAAAAGTACCAAGTAGTTATTTTAATAATTATTATAAGCATATTGTAGATATTGCAAAAGAAGAGCATAAAGATACAAAGCGTGGCTGGAGCACCAAAGTTACAGAAACTCAGCGACTTGCTATTGCAGTGGCAGCCATTGGTAAAGACCCCACAAATGTAGGAGGAGTTAATCTTATTGACTATTCATTTAATAAAGGAAAAAATATGCCATATTTATCAGATGAACACCAGGAATTGGGAGGCAGACAAGGTCTTAATGAACTAGTTTTTGGTCTTATTGCTATGGATTTATTAAAAACTCCTGAACCTTTAAATGTGCAGTCATCAAGAGATGAAATTATTAATACTATAGTAGTAGAGTATCAAAAAGAAGATGGTGGATTTAGTTTAAATAAAAATGGAAAAAATGGTGAAGTTGATATTACTTCAATGACATTGACTGCTTTGGCCCCGTACGTTAATACAAATGAAACAGTAAAACTTGCTGTGAACAAAGGAATAGATTTTCTAGCAAACAGAATAAACATAACAACAGATCAAATTGATACTCTAACAGGTATGCCATCATCTGTGACATCAAGTTGTGAAGGAATTTCTCAAACAATAGTAGCATTATGTTCACTTGATATAGACCCTAATACAGACGAGAGATTTGTTCAAAATGGATTAAGTTTAATTGATATGTTATTAGAATATTATGTGAAAGGTGGAGGGTTTGTTCATGTAAAGGGAGATGACTTAAATCAAATGGCAACAGAACAAGCACACTATGCACTTGTGGCATATGAGAGATTGATTTATGATAAAGCTCCTATTTATGATATGACAGACTTAATCGAAAATGAAAATAAATAAAATAAAAGAAATGATAAATAACAAATATTTTTTTGCTGGTGCAACCACTGTATTTGCTCTTATTATTGCTTGGGGAGCTAGTGGTACACATGATGAAGTTGCTCATAAAAGTGCAAAAATAAAAGAAGCAGAAATTATTGATAAGACAACAAATTCCAAACAATTAACCGCAACAAAAGATGCTCCAGATATTAAAACTGTGGTAGAAACTAAAAATACCGAAGAAATAAATGTAACTTTTAGTATTATATGCGACACACTTTTAGATAATATGGATATATTAGACTCTTCAAAACATAATCTTGTACCAAGTGATGGCATTATATATCCAACAAAAACTGTTGAAGCAAAAGAAGGAGAAAGCGTATTTGACTTACTGCTCCGTTTAAGTGTCGATAATAAATTGCACATGGAGTTTGTTAACACTCCAATGTATGGGTCAGCATATATTGAAGGTATTAATAATTTATATGAATTTGATGCAGGAGAGCTCAGTGGCTGGATGTATCGTGTTAACGGAGAATTTCCTAATTACGGTTGCTCGAAATATGAATTAAAAGACGGTGACATTGTAGAATGGTTATATACTTGTGACCTTGGACGTGATTTAGGTCGTGATGGAGAGGTGATATTTCAATGAAAGACTATTTTAATGAAGCTCACCCAATAATAAGTTTTGGATATTTTGTTTTAGTAATAGGATTTAGCATGTTTATGCTTCATCCTATATATTTAATAATTGGACTAGTTGCTACTTGCATATATTCTATGTTGTTATCAGGATTTAAGGCATTAAAATTTAATATAGTTTATATGATACCAATGCTTATTCTAATGGCAACAATAAATCCAATGTTTAATCATGAAGGTGCAACTATATTATTTTACTTAAAGAGCGGAAATCCTTTTACTTTAGAAAGTGTTATTTATGGAGTTATTTCTGCACTTATGTTGATAATTGTGATTATTTGGTTTTCTTGCTATAACGTTGTTATGAGCTCTGATAAAGTAATATATCTTTTTGGTAAAATTATACCAAGTTTATCACTTGTTTTCACAATGGTTCTAAGATTTGTACCTGTATATAAAAAACGTATACAAAAAATTATATTAGCTCAAAAATGTATTGAAACAGGAGAAGTTAAAGGTATACTTAATAAACTAAAATATGGTGTTAAAATATTATCCATAATGACAAGTTGGAGTCTTGAAAGTGCCATTGAAACATCTGATAGTATGAAAGCTCGTGGATATGGACTAAAAGGACGGACATCATTTTCAAACTTCAAAATGACAACATATGATTACTATATGGGCATATGGCTAGTTATTAATACAGTTTTAGTAATTGTTTCATATTTTTTAACAAATGATAGCGCTATATATTTTCCAACTATACAAATTAATACAACTAACTATATTGGATATATCGCTTATATTAATCTCTGTTTTACACCTGTTTTATTAAATATCATGGAGGCACTAAAATGGAAATATTTCGTATCGAAAATCTAACTTTTAAATATCCTTTACGTGAAAAATCTGCACTAAATAATATTGGTCTTAGTATAGAAAAAGGCTCATTTGTATTGCTTTGTGGAAAATCTGGTTGTGGAAAAACTACTTTAATTAAACAATTTAAACCCCCACTAACACCGCATGGCGAAAAAAATGGTCAAATATTTTTTAATAACAAATTAATAGAAACATTAACTGATTTTGAGCAAGCACAAAGTATTGGATATGTACTTCAAAATCCAGATAATCAAATTGTAACTGATAAAGTATGGCATGAATTGGCATTTGGTCTTGAGAGCCTTGGTAAAAGTCAAGAAGATATTAGGCTAAGAGTAGCTGAGATGGCAAATTTTTTTGGCATACAAAATTGGTTTTATAAGGATGTATCTACACTCTCAGGAGGACAAAAACAATTACTTAATCTCGCAAGTGTTATGGCAATGGGACCCGATGTACTTATATTAGATGAACCAACTTCACAACTAGACCCTATTGCTGCTGTTGATTTTTTGGAAACACTTAGTAAAATCAATTCAGAGCTTGGAGTTACAATAATACTTACAGAGCATAGATTAGAAGAAGTTTTTAAATTTGTTGATAAAGTAATAGTATTAGAAAATGGTGATATTATAGCAAATGATGCTCCAAAACAAGTTTGTAAAATTTTATTTGAGCAAAATCATCATATGCGCTATGCATTGCCTGCTCCAGCTAGAATATGGGGGGAGCTAAATTATGGTGAGTATCCACTTACTATAAAAGAAGGACGATTAAAACTTGAAGAAAAATTTAGAGCGTGTAAATCAACATTACAAGCTCCTATACTAAATAATAATGAAAAAGCTTTAGAAATGAAAGAAATATTCTTTAGATATGAGCGAAATGGAGCTGATATATTAAAGGCATTAAACTTTAATGTTTACAAAGGAGAATTATATGCATTGGTTGGTGGCAATGGTGTAGGTAAAAGCACTACATTATCTGTAATTGCAAAATTATATAAAGCTTATCGTGGTAAAGTTAAATACTACACAGATAAAATATTTATGCTCCCACAAGACCCTCAAACACTATTTGTAAAAAATAATGTATTTGATGACCTTGCAGAAGTATTTAATGGAAAAACCTTAGATAATAATGAAATTCAAAAGCGTATTAATGAAATAACTAAACTTGTTGGAGTATATGATTATTTGAAAAATCATCCATACGATTTAAGTGGAGGAGAGCAACAACGCGTTGCTCTCGCTAAAATATTATTACTTGAACCAAATATATTATTACTTGATGAACCTACAAAAGGTCTTGATGCTCACTTTAAAAAAACTTTTGCAGATATCTTAAAGAAATTAATGGAGCAAGGTAAAACCATCATTATGGTAAGTCATGATGTAGAATTTTGTGCGGAATACGCAACAAGATGTGGTCTATTTTTTGATGGTTCTATTATTGCAGAAGGTATACCTCAAAAATTTTTCGGTAAAAATCATTTTTATACAACAAGTAGTAATCGTATGGCTCGTAATGTATTTAAAAATGCTGTTACAGTTCGGGAGGTTGTTTCTTTATGCAAACAAAACGCACATTTATAAGTACAATTATTATATTAATAATTATTCCATTAACTATTTTATTTGGTGTATATGTATTAGATGACCGAAAATATTATTTTATAAGTATATTGATAATACTGTATACTTTGTTGCCATTTTTTCTAATATTTGAGACAAAAGGACCTCGACTACGTGAGCTTATGTTAATAGCAGTGATGATTGCTCTTGCTGTTGCTGGAAGAGCTGCCTTTTTTATGTTACCACAGTTTAAGCCTGTAGTTGCAATAGTTATTATATCAGGAGTGTGTCTTGGAGCAGAATCTGGTTTTTTAGTAGGAGCTATGTCTGGATTTGTAAGCAATTTTTATTTTGGGCAAGGTCCATGGACAGTGTATCAAATGTTTGCTTTTGGCATAATAGGCTTTTTAGCTGGTATGCTAAAAAATTCTGGTAAACTTAAGAAAAATAAAAAGGCATTATGTATATATGGATTTTTATCTACTTTCTTTATATATGGTGGAATTATTAATATACAACCAAGTTTAATGTCTGAAGAAGCATTTAATTTAAAAGCAGTTCTTACTATATATGCTACTGCTCTACCATTTGATTTAATTCATTCAATAGCTAGTGTAGTATTTTTATATTTAATTTCAGAACCAATGATTGAAAAAATCGATCGTGTTAGAGTAAAATATGGATTAATTAACACAAAAAAACAATGTTTGTCTAATAAGTGATGCTTCTCTGCTCCAATTTTCTTTATAGAGACATCTTGGAATAAACGGCAAAAAAATAAACTAGGAACTTTTTTAATTCCTAGTTTTTAAGTTATCTAATAAACGCTTGTATATCTTCTTTAGTAATACATTTAAACATAAATAAGAATGTAATATAAAATATTCCAAGTAAAGAAATTGCGATAATAGTTGCTATTCTCATTGTAAATATTTGATTTAAAACTCCATCATATATGTATCTTATTGCAACAGAACCAAATCCAATTGCTAATCCAGGCTTAATCATCCACCCAATAATATCAACAGGTAACAGTATTGATGCAAGAGCATGGTATAAATGATAACAAGTAGCAACACCCGCTTGAATTAAAAGTGCAATTGTAAATCCAACAAGTCCAGATTGTGGTACTAGTACTAAAATTAACACAATACAAAGTACAGATGCAATTATATTTCCTTGAAAAGTCAATTTTTGAAGTCCTAACCCATTTAAAATTCCATTTAGAATGCCTTGCAAATAGAAAAATGGACAAATCGTAGCAAGTAACTTTAAAATATACCCAACATCTCTCATATTATTTCCATAAGTTGCAGCCGCAATTTCATCACCAAGTGATAGAAAAAGTCCACAAGCTCCGATCCCTATAATTGAAGAAAGTTGAATAGATAATGAAACTGTTTTTTGCAGTTGAGCTTCATTAGACATAGCTTTTGCTTCAGATATAGATGGAATTAATGCTACTGATAATGAACCTGTAAGCATTGATGGAAACAATAAAAGTGGCATTGCCATACCAGAATACATTCCAAATAAACTAAGAGCTTCACTATGATTTAGTCCAAATTTTTCAAGTTGCATCGGAATTAAAATATTTTCTACTGAGTGAAGTATAGAAGTTAAAAATCTATTTGCTGTAATTGGAAGTGACATATAAAATATCGAGCTAAACACCGCACTATATGTTAATTTTGAAGTTCTTAAGCGTACTCCTCTTTTACTTCTATGATACATAAAAACTGTAAACAGACAAGATATAAGTTCTCCACCACAAAGACCTAACATAGCTGCTGCACATGCATATTCAAGTCCATATGGAACCATTGAACCTGCAATGAAATAAATAATAATCATTCTAGCAACTTGCTCAATAACTTGCGCTGTAGCTGGAATGCTCATTTCTTGTCGTCCTTGGAAATATCCACGTACACAACAAGATGTTGCCATAAATGGTAAACATGTCCCAAGTAACATAATAGATAGTGATGTATCTAGAGCATGAACAAAATAAATTGCTATAGATTCATGAAAGAAAAATAAAAATAATGAAATAGGAATACAAATTAACAGCGCAAGTGATATGGCAGCTTGCAGAACTTTAATAGAGTCTTGATATCTCTTTTGAGCATTATATTCCGCCACTTTTTTTGAAACGGCAAGTGATACACCAGCACTAGATGCCGCCCAAGCAAGCATATAAATTGGAAATATAAGTTGATATAACCCCATTCCTTCTGCTCCCATTACTTGCGATAGGAAAATTCTAAAAATAAATCCCAAAATTCTTGTAATAAAACTAGCTCCTGTGAGAATAAGTGTCCCAACAACCAACGTTTTCTTGCTCATTTAAAAACTCCTTTCGTTTTGTTTACTATTATATTTTTATGAGACAAGTCCTTAAAATATGAAAAAAACAAATTTATTGTGTTTAAAAAATCAATTCAATATATAGAGATGATTAATGTTTAAATAATAAAAATTTGGTTAAAATTTTAATGAGATTTAAAATAAATATTGTGAAGGAGGGTATTCATGATTTTAATTAAAAATGCCACTATATATAACCCTGATTTTATGGGTATTAATGATATTTTGGTTGCAGGTGATAAAATTATTAGTGTGGAGCAAAATATTGAATTAAACACAAACGCTTTAGAAATAGAAATTATTGATGCTAATGACAAAATCATAATTCCAGGGTATATTGACCAACATGTGCATGTAATTGGAGGAGGAGGAGAAGACGGTCCTCATAGTCGTACACCTGAAGTAGTACTTTCAAATGTTATAAAAGCTGGTGTTACAACTCTGATTGGTGTCCTTGGAACCGATGCTACAACACGTCATCTT
Source organism: Candidatus Epulonipiscioides gigas (assembly GCA_001983555.1). GTDB lineage: Bacteria > Bacillota > Clostridia > Lachnospirales > Cellulosilyticaceae > Epulonipiscioides > Epulonipiscioides gigas. Next base: position 7,913 of record LJHE01000029.1, on the reverse strand, counting down.
GAAAGTTTGCTGGCAAAAGTACAGGGACTTGAAAAAGAGGGTGTTACTACTTATATGCTCACTGGTGCATATGAGGTGCCATTAGTTACAATTTTAGAAGATGCCAGAAGAGATATTATTTTAATTGATAAAGTGTTAGGTATTGGAGAAGTAGCAATATCTGACCATCGTTCATCACAACCTACACTTGATGAATTAAAAAGAATTGTAACGCAAGGTAGGTTAGGTGGAATGTTGTCAGGAAAAGCAGGTGCTACACAATTCCATGTTGGAGATGGAAAAAGTGGTATTTCTATGTTATTTGATATTATTCATGAAACAGAAATTCCTCCAAATCATCTTATCCCAACTCATATAAATAGGTCGCATAAACTTCTTAAAGAAGGAATGGAATTTGCTAAACTTGGAGGGTATATTGATATGACTGCTTGTATGGGCTCAAGTGAACTTACAACTCCTATTGCAATTAGATTATGTAAAGAAAATAATGTGCCTATGACACAAATCACAATGAGCTCAGATGGAAATGGAAGCATGACAAAATATGATGACAAAGGTAAAGTAACTGGTCTTACAGCTGCTAAGATGGATACTTTGCATCAAGTTGTCAAAGATACTATTTTAAGTGAAAAAATTCCTCCTGAAGAAGTATTTGCAATGTGTACAAAAAATCCTGCACAAGCTAATGGACTTTGGCCTCAAAAAGGAGCTATTGCAAAAGATAGTGATGCAGACTTGCTCATTCTTGATAAAAATTATGATATTTTGAGCGTAATGGCAAAAGGTAAGTTTATGTTAAAAAACAAACAACTTTTAGTCAAAGGAACATTTGAATAAATATATTTTTCCACAAAAAAGAGCTACCACACTAATGTATAAGTAGCTCTTGGAAATATGTTATTTTGTTATTTATTTTAAAAAACCAGTTGTTATTAAATAAAGTTTTCATAGTATTCCGCCAAGTTTTAAATCTTCTAAACTAAGACCTGTAATTTGACATATCATATCAATATCCATTTTTTGGTGAAATAATTTCTTAGCAATATTTAGTTGCGCTTCTTTTTTTCCCTCTTTTTTGCCTCTTTCTACACCAATAGCAATGCCTTCTTTTTTACCTTCCTTTTTACCTTCTTTCTCACCACGTTTAAGACCAATGGCAATTCCTTGATTTATTGCTGTATCTAAGATAGATTTATTTATAGTTTGAGCTCTTATAAAGGCCTCATATTTTTTTTCTTTCTTCTTTACTCATTTTTAAAAGAGCTAACTTTTCTTTTGCTTTATTAATATTTTTTGCAGTAGCATTTTCTCGTACTTCATCATTTTTAAACATATATATCCATTCGTCTAATGGAGTTTTTACAACGCCATTAAATTTTTTGGTTCTTATTAAATAATATTCAGGAAATTTATCTACATCATATTTCAAAACAGCATTTTTATTAGATAATCCTTTAAAAAGAGTTTTGCCTTTAAATATATAATATTCACCTTCGCCAATATTAAAATATAAAATGCTCACAGAAATTACTTTTATAACATCTTTATACTGTTTACCTTGCTCTAAATTATCAATTATTATTCTTGAAGTTTCCCAGATAATGCGTTCCAAATAATCTTGCTCAGGAGCATATTGTATCTTGATTGCTATACGTTGATTATTTTGGTCTTTGATAATAAGATCTACACGATTTCCCTTATCTATCTCAGCGATTTTATTACTTTCACTTTCTAATATTTCGACTACAATTACATCAAAGCCTAAAAGATCTGTTAAAAAACCTTCTAAAATATCAAAATTATCTTTTTGTCGTAATAAATATTTCATTGCATAATCAAATGATACAAGTTTTCTTTCGTTCAAAGTTAATCTCCCTTCTTATGTGTTATAAATAACTGCTTTTGCAAATGTCCACAGTCTTATGGAGCATTTATTTATCAAATTATAAAATCCATTATAACCCCAGTTATATTTTGTATCAACTAATTTTCACCAATTTAGAATATGTAATGATACTTAATTTGTAATTCACATTTTTTGATTTTTTGCTCTTCTTAAAGAGAGAATTTAAATTATTGTTTGCTCTTTGCATTTCTACTTATGAATAAAATGCATTCATAAGCAGATTTTAATGCATGGAAGTTAATTAATTCTCAAATATTGCTCTAGAATAATTATTATCATAATCTTTAATTGCTTCTGATTGAGTTTGAAAATCTGGTGGTAATTGAGTTCTTTTTAAATTCCAACTATCTTCTAAGTCATTCATTATCTCTGATAATTTTTGTCTGTATTCTTTAATTTGTGGATAGTATTTAAAATTGTCTATACAATTCATAAATTCTAACTTTTCTCGGGTATAATCAAATAATGCAAATGGAACATTTTCTTTTTCAACATATAACACATCTTTTGTTCTAAATCCTCTTTCAGCATATGGTTTTCGATCTGGTTTATCCATAACATCACAAATTTCTTCTGGCACTGTGATAATTTGATAATATACAAAATCTCGAAAATCATTATCTTGTCCTTCAAATAACATTTTTTTCATGCTAAATCCGTCCATACCACTTGGAACTGAGATATCACATAAATCTAAAATGGTAGGAGTTATATCAATTAAAGGATCCACTAGTTGGTCTATTATCGTATTATTATTAATTTTATTTGGATAACTAATGATTAAAGGAACATGTGCTGCTGAGCTATAAAAGATAGACTTTTCAAACATTCCATATTCTCCGCACATATCACCATGATCGCTGACTACAATAAAAATAGTATTATCAAATATATTTTTTTCTTTGAGATGAGTTACTATTCGTCCTATCTGTTCATCAACAATTTCTATCATCCCATAATAATGAGCAATATATTGTTTTGCTTTTTCTTTTGTATCATCTGGAACAGTAATTGGTAGTTCAATTTGTTCTGGTGAAAATTTATTTTTTGATTCTTCAGGTTGCATTTCGACAGGAGGATGTGGTAATCCATAACAAATCATTCCCATAAAAGGTTTATCTTCTACAAGAGCTCTGTCGATAAAATCCATTAAATGCTCTGTTTGATAAATAGGTTCATATTTATCAGATTTATAAGGCGTATCATCTTCATTTCGATAATATAAACTGTCAATATAATGATGACCTCTGCCATATCCTATAAGCTCATCAAATCCACACCAATATTCTTTTGGCACTCGCTCAAATTTTCTACCACCATTCAAATGCCATTTACCAATCCAAGCAGTTTTATAACCTTCATTTTTCATTAACTTAGGTAAATAATATGGTAAGTCAGTTCTTAATGGATAATGATTTGAAAACATTCCATTTTTATGAGGATATAACCCTGTCATAATTGAGGCTCTGAAAGGACAACAAAGCGGATATGAGGTATACGCGCTCTGAAAATTTGCGCCCTCATTTGCTAGTTTATCAATATTTTTTGTATTTACTACTTTATTTCCATTACAACTCAAGCCATCATATCTTAATTGATCGGGATAAATAAATATTACGTTTGGTTTCACTATAGATACCTCCTAGCAATATAGCTAAATAATTAATGTATTATTTGATAGTTTTTACTAAAATATATTTTTTATTCAAAAACTATTTCATATTTTCATGTTATATGTTAATATATTATATGTATAAAAAATAAAGGAGGTAGATATTTTATGAAAAAATTATTTTTAAATAATTTATTTTTTATCTTTTTTACAACTTTTCTTTTCTTATCATCTACAGTATTTGGATTAGAAAATTATCCTACAAAAGATATTACTATTATTGTTCCTTTTAATGCAGGTGGTGGAATTGATATTTCTGCTCGAACATTAGTTACAGAATTAGAAAAACATTTTCCAGATATATCATTTATAGTAAAAAATGTAACTGGCGCATCTGGAACTATTGGAGCGGAAGAACTTTATCATTCAGAGCCAGATGGTTATACATTTATGGCAGCAGGAAATGGCTTTAATGTTTCAACAGAAATGGGTATTTTTAAACGTAAAGCAACGGATTATGACATGGTTGCTCAGTATACTACTTCTCAGGTTGGACTATATGTTAGAGCTGATTCACCGTATAAAACGTATGAAGATTTAATTAAAGCAGCTCGTGAAAATCCATCTGGTGTTACGATGGGAATTATCCCAGCTACTATAAATCATTATGCAGTTTTAGCTATAGAGCATGAAAATGATGTTAAGTTTAAGCAAATTATTGTGGGTGGAGATCAATCGCCACAACCAGAATTATTAAGTGGTAGAGTAGATACATATGTAGTAGCGGTTTCGCAAAATACAAGTTATATAGATTCTGGTGTTTTTAGATGTTTAGGTGTATTTGCTGACGAACGCTTAGAATCATTACCTGATGTTCCAACGTTCAAAGAACTTGGCATTTCAGAAAACTACCAATTAACTTTTGGTCTTTGGGCTCCTCCTGAAACACCACTAGAAATTTTAGAAGTTATTTCAGAAGCAATTAAAAAAATTACAGAAGATGCTAAATTTCAAAACACTATGACTGCTATGGGATATCTTACTAGTCATATAGGTCCAACTGAATATCAAGAAGTTATGAATAATTCACTTCGTTCTATACAAGAATTATCATCAACTATTGCAGTAGATTCTGATTCAAGTAGCATTGATCCATATATAGGAGCATATGGCGTTCCTAATTTTATTCTTATTACTATTGTTTTCTTACTTATTTTAAAAGTATTTTTAACATTAAAAGTAAAACAACAAAAACTGAATATTGTATTAGTTGATATTTTAAAAGGACGAACTCTTGTTTTTTTCTTAGCTCTTGTAATTTATGTTATTGTATTTGAAATATTAGGCTTTATAATTTCTAGTAGTTTATTTTTAATTTTTACCATTATTTATTTAAGAAAATCTAATGAAAAGTTTGAAAAGAAATTTTATATACAAACAATTATTGCTTCTATTTTATTTTCAGTGGCAGTATTTATATTCTTTACACAACTTGCAAAGATTACATTACCAATTGGATTTTTAGGTATATAAAATAACTTTAAAGGAGGTATAAAATCATGGAAATTTTATTAACATTTATGGATGCTATAGTACTATTACAGCTTCTTTTAGGAGTTATAATGGGGATTGTTTTTGGAGCTATCCCTGGATTGAATACGATTATGGCACTTGCTCTGGCACTACCTCTTACTTATAATATGGAGATGATACCAGCTATATCATTTTTAATTGCTGTATATTGTGGTGGATTATCTGGTGGCTCAATATCAGCTATTTTGTTAAACATACCAGGAACAGCAGCAGTTGTTACAACAACTTTTGATGGTCATCCAATGGCAAAACGTGGTGAAAGTATGCGAGCATTAAGTTTAGCTATTATTGCTTCTCTTGTAGGAGGTATTATTTCTACAATTATTCTAGCATTACTTACAAGTGTCTTATCAGCTTTTGCATTAAGTTTTGGTCCTTGGGAATATTTTGGAGCGGCCATTTTATCTTTAGCTCTTATATCTGCATTGATTGATGGAGATTTAATTAATGGATTTATTGCAACATTAATTGGAGTTTTTCTTTCTATGATAGGAACCGATTCTATTGAATCAGTTACAAGATATACTTTTGGCTCAACTAATCTTGCTGCAGGAATAGATATAATAGTTGTAATTATAGGTATTTTTGCTTTGTCTGAGATTATCTCTAGTACAAATAAAAATCTCACTTTACAAAAAGATGGTAAAGCTGATTTTAGTTTTAAAAAATTTGTTATTGCACTTAAAGAATCTATACTCTATATTCCTAATATGGTTATTTCTAGTGTAATGGGTGTTATACTTGGTATTTTACCAGGTCTTGGCGGTGGAACTGCTTCTATTATGGCATATGCAAGAGCAAAAATGAGCTCAAAAGACAAAGCTAAATTTGGGACAGGATGCCCTGAAGGAATTGTTGCTCCAGAAGCAGCAAAAAATGCTGTATCAGGTGGAGCTCTAATTCCTGCTATTGCACTTGGTGTTCCAGGAAGTGCTCCTGTTGCATTAATTATGAGCGCATTTTTAATACATGGCGTTACTATTGGTCCACTTGTTTTAAAAGAGCAACCTCATCTTTTGACAAGTATTGTTATAGCTTTAATTATATCAAATATACTAATGTTTTTAACACAAGTTATATTAATCAAATACTTTGCAATGGTTATTACAGTGCCAAAATATATCTTGTTCCCTATAATTGCAGTATTTTGTATTATAGGAACATATGTGGTAAGCTCTACTACATTTAATGTATATATGATGCTTGTACTTGCAGTGTTTGGAATCTTTTGCTCAAAAAATAAAATTCCATTAGCACCTATCATTATGGGATTTACACTAGGAGATATAGTAGAAATTTATTTCCGCAAAGCTATGATTACGTATGAAGGTTCTTTTATAACTGCTTATACAAGCTCTCCAGTTGGTAGTGTTTTTGTTACAATTGCAATTGTTGTACCTATTATAGTAATCTGTAAAAGAATATTAAAAGCTAAAAAGGAGATTTAATTAATGAAAAAACAAATTATTTTAATTATGGTTGATACTCAAAGAACAGATATGTTAGGTTGTTATGGAAATTCTGATATGAAAACACCAAATATTGATAATTTAGCAAGCAAAGGTCTTAAATATACAAATGCACAAACTACATCTCCAGTTTGTGCTCCAGCAAGAGGAGCTTTATTTACAGGTTTAATGCCACATTCATGTGGACTTGTAACTAATAGCTATCCTATCGGTGACAATGTAGTAACTATTGGTCAACGCTTAAATGATAATGGCATACATTGTGGTTATATTGGTAAATGGCATGTTGATGGCGGAGATTATTTTGGAACTGGAGTTTGTCCAGATGGCTTTGATAAAAATTACTGGTATGATATGAAACTTTATCTCGAAGAGCTTACAGACGAACAAAGAAAGTTATCTCGCAAGTCTAAAACTTCATTTGATGAAAATTGGTCGCGTGAAATGACATTTGCTAATCGTTGCTCTAATCGTACAATAGATTTTATTGAAAATTATAAAGATGAGGATTTTTTCTTAACTCTTTCATATGATGAACCTCATGGACCATGTATTTGTCCTGCTCCATATAATACTATGTATGAAGGTTATAAAATGCCTTATAGCGAAAATTATAAAGATGATCTTAATACTAAACCTCTTCAACAAAGATTATGGTCTGGTAAAAACATAAATAAATCTGTAGAAGAGCTCAATAAATCATCTGAAGATTTATCACTATATTTAGGATGTAACTCTTTTGTTGATGATGAAATAGGTCGTGTATTAAATGTAATTTATAAAAAATGTCCTGATGCTATTATTATTTATACAGCTGATCATGGAGATATGTTATTTAATCATAAACTTAATTCTAAAAACTGCTGTGCATATAAAGAAGTGTTAAATATTCCTCTTATAATTACAGGTGGAGCTGTTGGCGAGATTGATTATCCAGCAACACATCTTGATATTGTACCAACAATTCTTGATTATATGAATGTTGAAATACCTATTGTTTTGGAAGGAAAGAGCATGCTAAAACAAATTCAAGATGGTGTATCAAAAATTAATGAAGAAGTTTATGCAGAATTTACTCGATATGAGCTTATTCAAGACGGTAATGGTGGTTTTCAACCAATGAGATGTGTATTTGATGGAAGATATAAATTAATAATAAATCTATTAGATACTGATGAATTTTATGACTTAAAAAATGATCCTGAAGAAATATATAATGCCATTAATGATAATAGCTATAAAGAAATCCGAGAAGCATTACATGATAAGCTTTTAGCTGAAATGGATAGAACTAGAGATTTATATAGAGGATACCATTGGGCAACGAGACCAT
>LJHE01000028.1 GCA_001983555.1 Candidatus Epulonipiscioides gigas | reverse complement strand
TATGAATTATTATAATAATGAAAGAATTAAAGTTAAGTTAAAAGGACTAACTCCTAATCAATTTAGGAATAAGTCCACATTATATACGAATTAAAATCTGTCCAATAAATCGAGTTCCGTTCATCTCACACTAATTATTATTTGGTGAGACAGCTACTTTTTTGTATATTTTTTTATTCAAGTTTATTTTTTTAAATTAAACATGTTGATTTTTTACATTAAATTACCATAATTTACTATTTAAATTTTAAAAAAAATTATTAGACAAATAACACTAGAGAGCGTATAATAATATTGTTACAAATATTTTATAATATGCAAAGGGGTTATAATATGAAAAGAAAGTTTAGCGTCTTGATTATTGGTTCTATGTTATTACAACAAATAGTAATACCAATAAATTATGTATATGCACAATCTATCAGTGACGAGCAACTAAATGAAAGTGCTGAAATAATAAATCAAGCAGATGAGCAGATGGCAAATAACGAAATATTAGAAGAAGAGATAATATTAGAGGCATTACCAGAATTTGAAATAACTACATATGAGTTATTAGACTTTACAGAGCATGAAATAGAAGAAATAATAATACCTGACATTGAAATACCTGATATCGTAATACCTGACGTAGTAATACCTGATGTAGTAATACCTGATATCGAACTACCTGACATTGCAACACCTGATATGTCAATACAGGATGAATACATTCCTATTATTATTCCAGAAGATATTCAAAATGACATTATTCTTCCAGAAGACCCTATGGGAATTTTTAGAATTATAGATGGAATAGAAAACGGTGGAGTCAAGATTAGAACAGAAGGAGATACTGTAACTATTATTGAAGCGGAACCTACGATAACAGTTGCTCATATTCCAGAACAAATAGATGGAAAAACTGTTGTAGCTATTGATGTTTCAGCTTTTGTAGGCTGTACTGATTTAACAGAGATAACCATACCGAACACTGTTACAGACATTCAAAGAAGTGCATTTAGAGATTGTATTAGTTTAACTAAAATAACTATACCAAGTAGTGTTACTAATGTGGCTGGTACAGCATTTTCAGGTTGTGACAATTTAACAGAAATTCATTATATAAATGGAAATCCCGCACAGTGGGAACAATTAAATATAAACACTAATGCTAGTGTGAGCTTTGATAAAGATTTGATTATAACATTTAGTGATAATGTATTTACAACTATAGAAAAAGGTGAAAATAATAATTCATATCAATTTCTGCAAATCAACTATAACAAATTGGTGTCTTTAGATAGCAGTAAAATAACTATCACAAAAGGTGATAATATAATTTGGTCTGAAATTGGATCAACTGCTCAAAGTTATGACGACTATTGGCAATGGTCATATAGAGATGCAAGTGAAATATTGGAAAATGGTATAATACCAGACGACAAAACACTACTTGACACTATAGAGCTCAACAACAATACTTTATTATCAGCAGGTGATACAATAGAAATTAAAATTGAAGGTATATATGATGCTCAAACTTATACCATTATAGAGAATTACACCATAACTGAAGAAGATGTAACAAATGCTACTTATATAAATAATATAGATAAAGGAGCTCTTACAACAGCTATTGATGATGCAACTGCAAATTTAAATAGTGTTAAGACCAGTGAAGATGGTACAGATATATATACTTATGAGAATTGGATAATTGAAGAAGAATATATTTTATTTGATACAGCCATTAAATCTGCTAAAAGTGTTGATGATGATTTAGCTGCAACAGAAAATGAAGTATCTGAAGCTATAAATAATTTAAATACTGCAAGCTCAAATTTTAATGAAACTAAACTATTTGGAACTAAAGAAATATTTACAATAGCACTCCAAGAACTAATTGATGTTGTAAAATATAACTTAGATAATACCCACGTAAGTTCAGATGGAGCTGACATTCTCTTTTTTGAAAACTGGGTGACTCAAGATGAAAAAGATGCTTTAATTATGGCAATTGAAAGTGCTCAAGTTATATTGAATAATCATCAAATAGCTCAAATTAAAATTACAGGTAATACAGATGACAATCAAGAACAAATATTATTAGCAGAAACTACTTTAAATGAGGCAAATGCTATATTTAATAACACTAAAAAAGCAGGGATAAAAGCAGTAAATAAAGATGCTCTTATAACAGCTATTGATACTGCTACTAAAAATTTAGCTAGCGTTGCAATAAGTGAAGATGGAGCAGATATATTTACTTACGAACAATGGGTAACTCAAGATAAAAAAGATACTTTAAATACCGCAATTTCAACTGCTCAAACTGTACTTGATGATGAAGAAGCAACATTAGCAGAAGTTGCAACTGCTGCCCATGATTTAAATACTGCAAACGATACATTTAATGAGGCTAAACAAAATGGTTCAAAAACAGTAAACAAAGATGTTCTTATAACATTAATTGAAACTGTAACTGAAAATTTAGATACAACACAGGTAAGTATAAATGGTGAAGATGTTTTTATTTATAATCAATGGGTAACTCAAAATGAACACAATATTTTAAATAAAGCCATTGACGATGCTCAAGCTGTAGTTGATAACCCAAATGCATCCCCTGGAACAATATTAACCTCATCAGAGACTTTATTTAGTGCAAATGTGACATTTAATAACGGTAAAAAATATGGTAAAAAATTAGTAGATAAATCTGCTCTTATAACAGCCATCGAGAATGCTACTACAAATTTAAGTAGTGTACCAGTAAAAGAAAATGGTGATGAGCTATTTACTTACGAAAAATGGGTAACTCAAGCTGAAAAAGATGCTTTAAACACAGCCATTGAAACTGCAAAGGCTTTATTAGAGCTTAACGATAAAACTCAAGACGAAATAGACGAGGCTGTAACTGCTCTAAACGATGCAAATACTACTTTTAACAATGCTAAAGATTTTGGTACAAAGACCGTAGATATAGAAGAACTTAAACTTTTAATTTCACACGTAGAAGAAAATTTAGAACAAACCAAAATAAGTACAAATGGTGAAGATGTATTTATTTATGAAAAATGGGTGACTCAAGATGTTAAAAACACTTTAAATAATTCACTGATAGTTGCAAAAAGTACAGCAGCTAATATAACAGCAACACCTGAGCAAATAACTGATGCTTCCATAAATTTGTATAATGCAAATAAAGTATTTAATAACGCCAAACAAGATGGTACAAAAGTGGTAAGCAAAACAGCTCTTACAATTGCAATTAATAATGCAATTACAAATTTAAATTCAGTAAAAGTAAGCACAGATGGTGTAGATATATATACATACGAAAAATGGGTAATTGAATCAGAGCGTAATACATTTGATACAGCCATTAAAGATGCTCAAAGTGTCGAGCAGAATGAAGATGCAACTCAAGAAGAAATAGACTCTGCTGTGACAGCTCTAAGTACTGCAAGCACTTTCTTCAATAATGCTAAAAACTATGGTAAAAAAGTGGTTAATAAAGAAGCTCTTAAAACTGCTATAACAACAAGTACTACAACCTTAAGTAGTGTTTTAGTAAGTACAGATGGTTCTGATATATTCACTTATTATAAGTGGGTAACACAAGCTCAAAAAAATACTTTACTACTAGTACTTTCAACTGCTGAAGCTATATTAATTCAAGAAAATGTAACTCAACCAGAGATAGATGCAAATGTAACAGCTTTAACGAATGCAACAGCAGAATTTGAGAAAGCTAAGAAAGACGGTAAAAAAGTCGTAGACAAAGAAGCTCTTAAAACAATTATTGCAACTGCAACTACAAATTCAACTAGTGTTTTAATAAGTGTAGACGGAGCGGATGTATATACATACAAAAAGTGGATAACTCAAGAGGATCAAGATACATTAAAAGCAGCCATTAAAGCTGCTGAGCTCGTATTAAATAAAGTAGATGTAAGACAAGAAGAAATTGATACAGCTGTAACCACTTTAAATACAGCAAATACTAAATTTGATGAAGCAAAAAAGTTTGGGACACAATCAGTAGATAAGACTATTCTTGAAACACTAATTACAGATGTAACTAACAATTTAAAAGAGTCAGCAGTAAGCACTGATGGAGCAGATATATTTACTTATCAGCAATGGGTAACACAAGCTGAAAAAGATACATTACAAACAGCCATTGATACTGCTCAAGCTGTATTTGATAATGCAGACTCAACACCTGAGCAAATAACTACAGCATCAGCTGACTTATTTAATGCAAACCAAACATTTAACGCTGCTAAAAAATTTGGTATAAAACAAGCAGATAAAACAGCTCTTATAGCATCTCTTGAAGTAGCAATTGAAAACTTAAAAACTAAAGTAAGTATAGATGGTGGAGATGTGTTTACTTATGAAAACTGGGTAATTCAAGGAGTTTATACTACATTTGAAACTGCAGTTGAAACTGCTCAAAGTGTGGCAGATAATATAACTGCTACTGATGAAGAAGTAAATGAAGCAAAAATAGCATTGGATGAAGCCATTGCTACATTTGAGAAATTTAAAAAAACTGGTACAAAACCAATAGATAAAAATGCTCTATCAACTACTATTGAAAATGCAAATAATAATGTTGATATAACAAAAGTCAGTACCAATGGGTTTGATGTATATACTTATGAAAAATGGGTATTACAAGCAGTACAAAGCACATTTAAACAAGCAATTGAAACTGCTCAAGCTGTACTAGACAATGCAGCAACCACACAACCTGAGATACAGACAGCTCAAATAACTTTAGAAGAGGCAATTATAACTTTTGACAATGCTAAAAAGGTTGGTGTAAAAACAGTCGATAAATCAGCACTTATAACAGCTATTGAAAATGCTAACAAAAATTTAAATAGCATTAAAAAAAGTCTTGATGGTAATGATGTATATACTTACGAGAAGTGGGTAACACAGACAGTATATGAGACATTTGAAGGAGCAATTTCAGTAGCTCAAATGATTGTAGATAATAAAAATGCGACTTTAGAAGAAGTAGTAGCAGCTAAAAATGTTTTAATTGATGAAGTCTCTAAATTTGATACAGCTAAAGCTGATGGTAAAAAAATAGTAGATAAAGATGCTCTAAAAAAGTTAATTGAAACTGCAAACCAAAATTTAATAATAACAAAAGTAAGTACCACTGGAGATGATTTATTTGCATATGAAAAGTGGGTAACTCAAGATGAGCATAATACATTAAAAACAGCAATTGATGCAGCTCAAGATGTGGTTGATGATGACGCTGCTACAGAAGAACAAATAACTACAGAATCAACTAAATTATTTACTGCAAATAAAACATTTAATGATATTAAAAAATCAGGGAAAAAAGAGACCGATAAATCAGCTTTAAAAATAGGACTTGAAAACGCAAATACAAACTTAAACACAGCAAAAGTGAGCGAAAATGGTGGTGATGTATTTACTTATGAGCAGTGGGTTAAACAATCAGACCAAGATGCATTTAATAAAGTGATTGCAATTGCTCAAAATATATATTATAAAGTAGATGCAACTGCACAAGAAGTAACAACATCTTTAACAGATTTAGAAACTGCAAGCACTACATTTGATGAGGCTAAACAAGCGGGTACAAAACTAGTAGACAAAACAGATCTTACAACAGCTATTGCAACAGTAACTGCAAATTCAGTGAGCGTTCCAGTGAGTGTAGATGGTTCTGATATATTTATTTATGGTAAATGGGTTACAGCAGCTGAAAAAGAGCTTTTAACAAATGCAATTGATGTTGCTACAAGTGTATTAAATAAAGTAGATGTAACTCAACAAGAACTAGATGATGCTATTATTCCTTTAAATAGTGCAAATACTACATTTAATAACGCTAAAAAAGCTGGCAAAAAAACCGTAGATAAAACAGCTCTTGCAACAGCTCTTACAGAGGCAAATACAAATTTAAATAGTGTTAAAGAAAGTCTACTTGGTGATGATGTATTTATTTACGAAAAGTGGGTAACAGAATCAGAGCATACTGCATTTGAGACAGAAATTAAAACTGCTCAGGATGTGTATGATAGAATAGATTCAAGCCAGACAGAAGTAGACAAATCTGTGAGCTCTTTAGGTACTGCAACAACTACATTTAATACTGCTAAAAAAGATGGTAAAAAACAAGTAGATAAAACCGTACTTAAAACTACTATTGATAATTCTAATACAAATTTAAATAGTGTTCCTGTAAGTATAGATGGTTCGGAATTATATCCTTACTATCAATGGATAGCTCAAGTTGATAAAAATGCTTTCATTAGCGCAATTGAATCTGCTCAAGAAGTGTTTGATAATCCTGATGCTACTCAAGTAGAAATAGATAATGCAAAAACTACTTTAGATGAGGCAAATACTACATTTAACAATGCTAAAAAAGCTGGTATTAAAAAATTAATAACTTTTGATGCACAACCATTTACAACTATAGCTCAAGGCGAGAGCAATAACAACTTATATCAATTACTGAAAATTAATTATGATAGATTAGACAAAGTTGAAAGTAGTAAAATAACTATTACTTTAAAAGGCACTACAGATAAAATAATTTGGGCGGAGAAGGTAACCGCACCATTAGACCAAACAGCTGAAGACCTTGAAGCATCTTGGCAATGGTCATATAGAGATGCGAGCTCTGTGTTAGTAGATGGTTTAATCCCAAGTGACGATACGTTATTACAAGTAGAGCACACAAATGACACTTTACTATCAGAGGGCGATGTAGTAGAAATTAAAATTGAAGTTGTTAAAGATGGAAATACAATTGAAATATCTAACAATTATACAATTACTGCAGAGGACATAAAAAATGCAACTTATGATGTAATAGCACCAACTATTACTTATGACGGTAACACTACTGTAGAAGTGATAAAAGGTGAAGTATTTACAGCTCCAGATATAATTGTAAATGATAATATAGACACTTCGATAGTACCTACATGTGTTATTACTAAAGATGGGGCTGTGGTTGAATCAGTAGACACATCCGAGCTTGCTACCTACACATTAACATATACTGCAACAGATAGTGCTGGAAATGTTAGTCTTGACACACTAATTATTACAGTAAATATAATTTTAGGCAATCAGCATGTTCTAACATTTGATGAAAATATATTTACAACTATAGCAAAAGGTGAAGGAAACGAAAATCCATATCAGTTAATGCAAATTAATTACAATAGATTGCTAGACGTAGATGCTCGTAAAATAATCATCACCCTACAAGGTGCAACAGATGCAGAAGACAAAATAATTTGGGGTGATGAAGTAGTTTCAACTATAGATGACCCTATATTAGCAAGTAATGATGCATTCTGGCAATGGTCATATAGAGATGCTAGTTCTATCTTAGTAAATGATTTAATACCGAATGCAGATGAATTATCAAAAATAGAGCTTACAAATGATACTCTATTAGCAGAAGGTAATGAAGTAGAAATTAAACTTGAGGTTACAAAAGATAGTAAAATGTACCAAATATCTCAAAATTATACTATTACTGCAGATGATGTAAAAAAGGCAAATTATGACATAACTAAACCAACTATTACTTATGATGGAGAGATAAATATTGAAGTAAAAAAAGGTGATACATTTAAAATGCCTGTGGTAACAGCAACCGATAATTTAGATGGAGATATAACACCTGTTTGTATTATTACTAAAAATGATATTGAGGTGCAAGCGGTTGATACATCTGAATTTGGTACGTATAAATTAGCCTATACTGCAACAGATAATGCGGGCAATGTTAGTGATACATTAATAATTACAGTAAAAGTAATTTTAAACGTAGAGGATGTTCTAAATTTTGATGCTCAACCATTTACAGCTGTATCAAAAGGAGAAGTAAATAATAACCCATACCAATGGATACAAATT
Source organism: Candidatus Epulonipiscioides gigas (assembly GCA_001983555.1). Taxonomy (GTDB): domain Bacteria; phylum Bacillota; class Clostridia; order Lachnospirales; family Cellulosilyticaceae; genus Epulonipiscioides; species Epulonipiscioides gigas. Next base: position 3,911 of record LJHE01000028.1, on the reverse strand, counting down.
AATTACAACACATTAGTAGATATAGATAGTCGCAAAATAACAATAATTTTACAAGGTGCAACAGATGCAGAGGATAAATTAATTTGGGGCAATATTGTATCTGAACCATCATTAGCAGATGACAGAGCATTCTGGCATTGGTCATACAGAGACGCGAGCTCTATATTAGTAGATGGTGTCATTCCAAGTGCCGAAGAATTACTTAAAATAGAGCAAACAAATGATACTTTACTAAGTAGTGGTCAAAATGTAGAAATTATAGTTGAAGTAGTAAAAGATGGAAAAATATACCAAATAACTAAGCCTTATATGATTACTCCAGCAGATGTAAAAAATGCCGCTTATGAAGTAGATAAAAATACACTTATACTTGCAATTAAAACTGCAAATGCAAATTTGGAAGCAACAAAAATAAGTTTGGATGGTTCAGATATATATACTTATGATAATTGGGTGATACAATCACAATATGATGCTCTTAAATCAGCAATTGAAACCGCTCAGGCTATAGCGGATAATGTAAATGCAACAGAACTAGAATTAATTAATACACTGACTAATTTAAATCATGCAAGTAATACTTTTGAAAGTAATAAAAAAGCAGGTACCAAAGTAACAGATAAAACAGCTCTGACAAATTTAATTACACAAGCAAAAATAAACATAACTACAGCATCCATAAGTATAGATGGTTCCGATATATTTGTTTATAATAAATGGGTAACACAAGCTGAAAAAAATACACTGCAAACAGCTATTGAAACTGCTGAATTTATAGCTAATAAACCAACTCTAACGAAAAAAGAAATAGAAGATGCTATAAAAGCTTTAAATAGTGCAAATGATACTTTCGAGAATGCAAAAAAATATGGTACTAAACTAGAAGACAAAACTGCTCTAATAAGTTTAATTAACCAAGTGAATAAAAACTTAGTAGCAACAATAATAAGTGTAGATGGCACAGATGTGTATACTACTAATAAATGGGTGACACAAGCAGAGCATACTACATTAGAAAATGCAATTAAAACTGCTCAAGTTGTAGTAGACAATACAAATGCAACTTCACAAGAAATAGAAGATGCTATAAGTGTTTTAACTGCTGCAAATCTAGCCTTTGAAAATAACAAAAAAGATGGTACTAAGGTAATAGATAAAATAGCACTGACAAATTTAATTACACAAGCAAAAACAAATTTAGAAACAGTAACAGTAAGTGTGGATGGCTCTGATATATACACTAAAGACAAATGGGTAACACAAGCTGAAAAAAATGCACTACAAATAGCTATTGAAACTGCTGAAGGTATAGCTAGTAAAGAAACTCTAACACAAAAGGAAATAGAAGATGCAATAAATGCCTTAACTAGTGCAAATACTACATTTGAAAATGCAAAAAAAGATGGTACTAAAGTAGCAAACAAGACAGCATTAATAAATTTAATCACACAAGTAAAAGCAAACTTAGCAACAGCAATAATAAGTACAGATGGCAAAGATGTATATACCACTAGTAAATGGGTAACACAAGCAGAGCACACTACATTAGACAATGCAATTAACACTGCTCAAACTGTAGTAGATAAAGCGAGCGCAACAGAACAAGAAATAACACTTGCAATAAATGATTTAACTGCTGCAAATCTAGTCTTTGAAAATAGCAAAAAATCAGGGACAAAAACAGATAAAACAGCACTTAAAAATGAAATTATCTCAGCAACTACAAACTTAAAATCTGTTAAAATAAGTACAAATGGTAAGGATGTATATAAAAGTAGTAAATGGGTAACTCAAACAGTTTATGATAAATTTAATACTGCAATTAAAACAGCTCAGGCTATAGTAGATAAAGCAGATGCAACTGAAGCTGAAATAAATAAGGCAAGAGAAGATTTAAAAACTGCAACCACTACATTTAATTCAGCTAAGAAAAACGGTACAAAGACAAGTGGAAGTAGTGGCGGAGGAAGCAGTGGTGGTGGAAGTAGTGGTGGAAGCAGTAGTAGCTCTTCAGATGAAAATGATTCAGATGATGTAGAAATTAATGATGTAATAACATTAATGGGGTTATCTACGAGTAAAATACAAATCTCTAATACTGTTAAGGATGAAAAAAGTGAAACAAAAGTATCAAATATTCTACTAGAAAGAGCAATTGAAGATGTACTTACACAAGCTAAAAAAACACAAAGTATACCTGTTTTAATTATAGATGTTAATAGCTCAGACGAGATTAATGAAGTTGAAGTAGAAATAGACTCTAATAGCTTATTTGACTTATTAGCTCATAGAAATGCTTCATTAGAAGTATGGACAGATTTAGGTAATTTTGTATTAGATTATGATATATTAAATGAAATTATACAAGATAATAAAAACAAAGATATTACCTTTGAAATAGCTACAGATGAAAAATTAGATCTTACTAGTAGACAAAAAAAGGAAATTGATGATAAAATTGCATACGATTTAGCAATTAAAGCAGATGATAGAGAGCTCCGTAGATTTGAAAATGATATTGAAATAAAAATGGAGTATGATTTAATAGCTACTCATGATGCAAGCACAGTGAAAGTTATTCATGTTGATGAAGATGCAAATTTAGAAATTTTAAACACTAAATATTCACAAATTACAAATGAGCTTTCATTTAAAACAGATCATTTTTCAATATTTATGATAAATTCGAGTGAACTGCTAAATGTATTATTGCCCTTTAAAGATATATTAAGCTCTGCTTGGTATTATAGAGATGTAGTAACTATGTATAATAACAAAATTATGGTAGGTATGACTGAAACATCATTTGAACCATTTACTAAGTCATCTAGAGCACAAATTGCAGCTATACTTCATAGATTATCTGGAGAAACACAAGTGGCAGTTCCTGCAAACATAAGTGATGTAGAAAATAATGCTTGGTATAAATCTTCTGTAGACTGGGCAGTCAATAACAATATTTTTAATATATTTAATAATGCTCTATTTAAACCAAATGAAAAAATTACTCGTGAAGAGCTAGTATATGCCATGTATAATTACGCAAAATATTTAAACAAGAATATATCTCAATCTGAAAAATTAACTGACTTTATTGATGCAAATTTAGTGTCATCTTGGGCAGTACCCTCCATGGAATGGGCAATTGCAACAGGTATTATTTCTGGTACAAGTGAGACTACTATTAGTCCTAAAGGATTAGCTACTCGTGCTGAAATAGCAGCTATTATTAATAGATTTTTGACAATATACTAATTCTATAATATTGATGAACTGAGCCTATAAATCCAGATAAAATAAAGGGTCAGGACAAACGCATGAATAAAAAATATGTTTAAAACTCCTCAATTAGTGGCAATACTATACAATATTATTAATTGAGGAGAATGTTAATGAAAGTACAAGTGAATGATATGAATGATTTTTTTATAGTTCTAACAGAAATAGAAGATCCAAGACAATTTACAAAGGTAAAATATCCATTAAACGAAGTAGTAGGGTTTGTTTTAATGGCTACACTAGGCAATGCAAATGAATGGACTGAAATAGAAGCATTCTGTAAATTACATCAGTATGCGTAAAGCCCACTCCTTTAGGGGTGGGATATAAGCCCTATTAAATTTGTAAAATTGCATGATAAAGAAATAAATAGATTAAAGTTAAATAAAAATCTATCAAGTATGGGAATATAAATTATAAAAACGTCTTGAAACGGGCGTAAGACTATCACTAATTAGTTCATAGGAACTATTGATAGTGATAGTATTAGGGAAACTATATTAGTGTATATTGACTTTAGAGTCATATAAGAAAATTAGTTAGTACTTAAGAACTCCACTCCTTTAGGTGTGGGAGTTTCAGTATAAGATGAATCTTCTATTATTAGTACTTATATCGTTTACCTGTTTTTC
>LJHE01000027.1 GCA_001983555.1 Candidatus Epulonipiscioides gigas | reverse complement strand
TCACCTGTTTTTCGTCTCGTGTATATCTCTACTTTATTTTCATATGTCAACATAACTTCACCCTTTATTTCGTCTGGACTTATGGGCTCAGTTCAAAAAGGGGAGACTATCAAGCAAACAAAAGCTGAAGTATTACATGAAACTTAGTTAACTGCTCAGGAGTTAAAGTCAATCGTCATCTAAAATTATAGTTTTTCAGTGCCTTCGACTTAAATTGGATGAATCGGCTTTTTGTATATGTGTAATTAAAAATTATTGAACAGACTGCTCTGCAAAAGTGTTATTTACAATGTCCTCAAAATCTACTCTTTCTTTAAGTTCTCCAGCTAGCTCCATAACATCCATAAGTCTATTTAAACTATCCTCTGTCATAATAGGAGTACTGCTCCAAGCATCAATATCTTGATACCTTTCTACTACAGTGGTCAGCTCTTCAATACTAAACTCCTTAAAATGAGGAGCAATTACTGTAGCCACCACACTAGCTTGATTTTGTTTTACAAATTGTTGTCCTTTATAAATTGCATTAGTAAAACCTTGAATTATCTCAGGGTTTGTTTCAATATAACTATCTAGTGCACTATAAGCGGTGTAAGGTATTTCACCAGATGCTTCACCCACAGATGCAACTATATAACCATTGCCATCTCTTTCTAATTGACTTGCTAATGGTTCAAATAATGTTACATATTCACCTTCACCACCAATAAAAGCACCCGCCATAACATCAAATTGTATATCAGAGCGTACATTTGCTTCTCCAGCTTCTTCATTGTCCCCAACTGTTAATCCAGCATTTTTTACAACATATTCAAGAGTCATAAAAGGAACGCCTCCTTTACGTCCACCAAGAATATTTGCTCCAGCAAGGTCACTAAATTTAAACTCAGGTTCTTCTTTACGGCTAATTAAAAAACTACCATCTCTTTTAGTAAGTTGAGCAAAGTTAATTGCATGGTCTTTACTTCCTTGAATATATACATAAATAGAAGCTTCTGGACCCATAAGTCCTATTTCAACTTCACCAGAAAGTAAAGATGCCATTGTTTTATCTGCACCTTGTGCTCCAAGTAAACTAATTTCAAGCCCTTCTTCTTCAAAATATCCATTTTCTATTGCTACATATTGCGGAGCATAAAAAACAGAATGAGTCACTTCAGCAACATCTATTTGAATAAGGTCTGTTTCATTAGCTGTATCAATACTACAACCAACTATAAACAATGCTACACCTAGAGTTGCAATTAATGTTTTTAAAGCTTTCATGTTATCACCTCATTTAAATTTTAAATCTATATTATTCTCTAATAGAATAATCATAAAGCTTAATTTTTGTTACAATTATTTTTTATTTTTAAGTTTGAGATGTTTTCGTATAATATTAAATTAATTGAAATTATTTATTTTTAGTATTATATATTTTTTCGAGCAAATTTACTATCTGATACATTATAAGTGCACAAAATGCAAGAACAATAACTCCCATCATTACAAGATCTAGTCTAAATACTTGCCCTCCATATACAATCAAATATCCAAGTCCATAACGAGAAACTATAAATTCTCCTACAATAACACCAACCCAAGCAAGCCCTATATTAATTTTAGTGATGTTGATAATATTACCAATATTTGAGGGCAAAATTAATTTTGTCAAAATCTGAAGCTTAGTTGCTCCGAAACTTTTAAGCATCTTAATTTTGTCTTCATCAACATTTATAAAATAATTATATGCAGAAAGAATAGTTGTAACTAAAGCAATTGCAACTGCAATTACTACAATTCCCTTAATTCCAGGACCTACCCAAACAATTAAAATAGGTGCAAGAGCAGTCTTAGGTAGTGCATTTAATACAACTAAAAATGGATCCATTACCTTAGCAAAGCTTGGAAAATACCAAAGTAAAATAGCAATAACAATACCAAGTATTGTTCCAATTGAAAAACCAAGTATTGTCTCCCAAACTGAAATGCCAATATGCATAAAAATTGAGCCATCTTTTAAATATTCTACAAACAAGTTAAAAATTGCACTTGGACTACTAAGTAGAAAAGTGTTAATGATTTCTAGTTTTGCTAGAAACTCCCAAATTATAACTGTGCCTATTAGCACAAATGTTTGAGCTAAAATAATTTTATGTTTTTGCTTTTTTTGATTTTTCAAATAATTGTTATATTCATTACTCTTATATGTTTTCATAAATTTCAAGCTCCTTCCATAATGTATTGAAATAATCCTTAAATTCTGGAGCATTCCTTGATGATAAAGGAGTTCTTAATCCACTTGTTGTAAGATTTATTTCATAAGTGTTTTTAATTGTTGATGGCCTTTTAGATAAAACTGCTACCACATCAGACATAGCAATAATTTCATATATATCATGACTTACTAGAATAGCATCTTTATTTTCTTGCTTAATAATTCTATATATATCATCGCTCACTAATAATCTTGTTTGGTAGTCTAATGCAGAAAATGGTTCATCCAATAATAAAATATCAGGGTCTGTTGCAAGAGTTCTTATTAATGCAACTCTTTGACGCATTCCACCAGATAGCTCTCTTGGAAAATTATTTTTAAACTCCCATAATCCATATATTATAAGCAATTTATCTATTTTTTGAATTGCTTCATTTGTAAGTTTTTTTTGAATTTCAAGTCCAATAGTTATATTCTCTTTAATTGTTCTCCATTCAAGTAAATTATCTTTTTGAAACATATATCCCACTTTACCATTTACTATAATTTCTCCAGATGTAGGTTTTAATAAATTAGTCAATATGTTTAAAATGGTAGATTTACCACAACCAGATGGTCCTAAAATACCAAGGATTTTCCCTTTTTCTAAAGTTAAGTTTAAATTTTTGAGCACCAAAATTTCTCCTTCATTAGTATAAAAACTTTTATTTATATCTTTTAATTCCACAATTTTTTCCATTTTGTCACCTCAATTACAAAATTACCCATAAGGGTTAATATTATTATATTAATTTTAAAATTTTTGGTGTATTTTATGGTAAAAAAATAACTTTATCGTTACAAGTTGTCACAATTATATTGTTATATGTATATAATAGAAAATGTTATCAAATTAAATAATATTATGTGAAAACTATCTATTTTTACTATATTTAAAAAAACTTCCATTTCAACTAAGTGAGCTGGAAGTTAGCAATTTTATCTAATTCTATTTTAATATCCTCTAATGAAGTAGCTTTATTTAATTCGCTTCTAAGCTTTGCAGCTTGTGGTATTCCTTTTATATAACAAGATAAATGAGCTCGCATTTCACGTATCCCTATATATTCACCTTTATATTCTATTAAACTTTTAGCATGTTGTAATATTACACTAATTTTTTCTTCTATAGTAGGCTCGGGTAGCAATTCATTCGTTTGTAAATAATGTAGTGTTCTTTTAAATATCCAAGGATTACCCATTGCAGCACGCCCAATCATAACGGCATCACACCCTGTATATGCTAACATGTCTTTTGCATCAGAAGGAGCTTTTATATCTCCATTTCCAATTAATGGAATATTTATTTTAGATTTAACTTCTCTTATTACATCCCAATCTGCATTTCCTGCATAAAATTGGTCTCTAGTGCGACCATGTAAAGTTATGGCTGATGCCCCTGCTTGCTCAATAATTTGTGCAATTTCTACAGCATTTTCTATCTCATAGCCTTTTCTAAATTTGACAGTAACAGGCTTATTAATAGCTTTAACAACTTTATCAACTATTTCACCAACTAGCTCTGGATGTTTAAGAAGAGCTGAGCCTTCTCCATTTTTTGTAATTTTAGGAGCAGGACACCCCATATTTATATCTATAAAATCTACATCACTATCAGCAACACGCTTTGCTATTTCACTTAAAATTTCAGGGTCATTCCCAAATAATTGAGCTCCTACAGGATGTTCAGTTTTATCTAATTTTAGAAGTACACAAGTTTTATCATTTTCGTATAAAAGAGCTTTTGCACTTACCATTTCTGTAAATACAACTCCTGCTCCATATTCTTTACATATTTTTCTATATGGTAAATCTGTAATTCCTGCCATTGGTGCAAGAAAAATGTTATTAGGTGTTTCAATATTTCCTATTTTCATATTTTCTTAACCAAATAACTTTTTACTATTTTGTATTCTAATTATTAGAAATCCAATAATTCCAATCAATATCGACATCACAGCAACAACTTGTGAAATTGGAATATTTATCATTGGAATAATGAGTTGATCTGTACGAAGACCTTCAATCCATAACCGTCCTAAACCATATCCAGCAATATATAAGAAGAAGATTTCTCCATGAACTTTTTTGTATTTATAATATATCAATAATATGATTAATAAAATTATATTCCAAGTTGATTCATAAAAAAATGTTGGATGTACTTGAATATATGTTAGTCCATCTTCAATTACAAGATTTTCTAAAATTGTTGGTGTTAATGAATGAGCAGCATCTTCCTTTAGTATTCTCATTGCTAAAAAACTATCTGTGTAATCTCCAAAAGCTTCCATATTAAAAAAGTTTCCATAACGACCTATTGCTTGACCTAATAATAAACCACAAGCCCAAATATCACCAAATTGAAGTAAGTTGATCTTTTTAATTCTGGTATATACAAATGCTACTATTATTGAGGCAATTATAGCTCCATAAATCGCAATTCCACCTTGCCTTAAGTTAAAAATTTGTCCTATATTTTCTTTGTAATAATCCCACTTAAATGCTACATAATAAATTCTTGCTCCTAAAATTGCAAAAACAATATCAATAATTATAAAATCGTAAATTAAATCAGGGGACAAGTGTTCTTTTTTTGCCAGATGAGCACATAATAAAGTTCCTAAAATAATTCCACTGGTGATTATAAGACCATACCAATAAATTGGTAGCCCTAAAATATTAAAAGCTATAGGATTGATATTAAATGATAAATCTAAATTTGGAAAATATATATTTGGCATATTTTACTCCTTAAAAATGGTATTAAATCTTATTTTTTTGTACAAACTATTATTGAATAAATTTTTTAGGGGGTGAAATTATGTCAACTCAAACTTATAAGCATTATAGAGTAGCACAAAAAGAACAAGATAGCTGTGCACCAGAAGAAGAAATCAAAAAAGCAATTTGTAATCCTTATTCTGTGTTACTGATTATACCTTGTATCTTATCATTAATATTAGGCTTTTGTCTAGGACGTATAAAATAATTAAATGTAAATTGCTCCTACTGGTAAAAGTAAGAGCTTACAAAAATTGATATAACACTGTCGAAGGGTAACAACTTCCACATGAGAACTAAACTTTAGAGTATTCGTTATTAATAAAACGTATCACCTAAGCTAACACCTAGAGGTGAGAGAATGAGAATTCTTGCTAATTTTAGTTAAAAAACTTCCTTTTTATGGTATAAACATTATAAATGGGAAGTTTTATAATTTTTATCCTAAACGGACTCTTACATAATTTTAGTAAAAATATTTATTGCAACTTATTTTTATCTTTTGTATAATAGAAAATATTTTAGAAAGGGACGATAAATTATGAAATTAGGAATTGTAGGCCTTCCAAATGTAGGAAAGAGCACTTTATTTAACGCACTTACGAAAGCAGGAGCAGAATCTGCTAACTATCCATTTTGCACTATTGAACCAAATGTAGGAATTGTAGCAGTACCCGATAATAGATTAGATGTTCTAAAAGATATGTATAATTCTGAGAAACTTTTGCCAGCAGTTTGTGAATTTGTTGATATTGCAGGATTAATTAAAGGAGCAAGTAAAGGCGAAGGGTTAGGTAATCAGTTTTTATCTCATATTAGAGAAGTAGATGCAATAGTTCAAGTTGTGCGATGTTTTGATGATGAAAATATTATTCATGTTGATAAAACTGTTGACCCCGTACGTGATATTGAAACAATAAATCTTGAGCTTATATTATCTGATATGGAAGTTTTAGAAAGAAGAATATCTAAAACTCGAAAAGTTGCTAAGGCAGATAAAACTGCTCAAAAAGAGATTGAGTTTTTAGAAAAATTATATGCTCACTTAGAAGAAGGAAAATCTGCTAAGACTTATGAAACAAATGATGAAGAAGAAATGTTACTTTTAAAAACATTAGGTCTTATAAGCCAGAAACCTGTATTATATGCAGCTAATGTTGCAGAAGCCGATCTTGCAAGCGATAATGAATATGTAAAAAAACTAAAAGAGTTTGCAGAAAATGAAGAGTCAGAAGTATTTGTAATTAGTGCTCAAATAGAGCAAGAATTATCAGAGCTAGAACCAGAAGAAAAAGCAATCTTTCTTGAAGATCTTGGAATTACAGATACAGGCTTCTCTAAATTAATTAATGCCAGTTATAAATTATTAGGTTTAATTAGTTATTTAACTGCAGGGCCTAAAGAAGTACGTGCTTGGACAATTACAAAAGGAACTAAAGCTCCTGGTGCAGCTGGTAAAATTCACTCTGATTTTGAGCGTGGATTTATTCGTGCAGAAGTTGTAAATTTTGATGACCTTGTAGCTTGTGGTTCATATAATGGAGCAAGAGAAAAGGGACTTGTAAATGTTGAAGGCAAAGAATATATAGTAAAAGATGGCGATATTATATTATTTAGATTTAATGTTTAGTCTGTATAAATTTAATGCTTAATGCCAATAATCTTAAATAACAAAGTTATAGAGAGTTTTTATGTAGAAATATATTGATGATATTAGAATTTAAGTTCAAATAACAAATAGCTCATATATTAAAAGAGCTTGTTAGTCTTTTTCTTAAACAATGTTTGAAACAATTATAGCTACATCTTAAAATCAAACTCTATAAAACGGGAGATGAAGCTAAAATATGTCAAATGATAATGGAATAAATGAAGTCACACATCAAGTAAGAGAAGAAGCTGAAAATATGTTAAATGATACTAATTCTAGACAATTTAAACTAGATAAAACACTTGCTCTTGTATCATTAATTCCTAGTGATTTATTTTGAGCAATATGAAATTATGTAATTTATCAAGTGGCAGTAATGGAAACTGCACATATATTGAAGCAAGTAAAACAAGTGTTCTCGTAGATATTGGTATAAGTGGAAAACGAGCAATTGAAGCTTTAGCCGAAATAAATATATCACCATTTGATATTAATGCGATATTTATAACACATGAACATCTTGATCATATAAAAGGAGCAGGGATATTTTCAAGAAAATTTAATACTCCAATATATGCTACTAGAAAAACGTGGGATATAATTTTAGAAAAAAATTTAATTGGTAAGGTTAGCTCTGATAATATAAAAATAGTAGAAAGATCTAATCCTGTTTTCATGAATGAGTTAACAATAAAAGCTTTTGAAATATCTCATGATGCAGTGGATCCAGTAGGATATATTTTTAATAATGGAGAAAAAAAAATTGGCTATTTAACAGATTGTGGAGCTGTGGATAAAGGTATTAAAAATGAGCTATCAAATTGTGATGGAATAGTATTAGAATTTAATCATGATCCCAACATGCTCCAAATTGGTCGATACCCATATTATTTAAAAAGACGTATTGCCAGCGACATTGGTCATTTGTCTAATGACGATGCTGCAAATTTGCTTGCTCATTTGTATCATAAAAAATTAAAATGGGCTGTTTTAGCTCATATAAGTAATGAAAATAATATACCTGAGCTTGCTTATCTTAGTGCAAAAAATATTTTAGAAAGCAATAATATAAATATTAAATTATATATTGCACAACAAAAAAAATTATCACCTATACTTATTGCTTAGTATAGGTTTTTTGTTATTAAGAAAGTATCAATAAATGTCGATAATATTTAATATAAACAACTTCTTAGAAAGGATGAACTTTAATGAAAATTAAATCTTTACTAAAACAGGCAATTATTATCATAGGTAGTGTAGTAATGTCGTCTAATTTTATTTATGCTGAAGATAGTATACCTAAGTTATCAGCTAAATTTGAAGAGATATTGGCGTATCCACTTATAAAAGAAGTTCGATATAACACAAATGATGTTGTAGAAAATGTTACTGTATATGAATACGATAATATGGGGAATACTACAAAAAAAAGTTATTATACAGCTCCAGATGCGGAATTGTCAGCAGACGATTCTACATTAGAAAATCTTACAATAAAAGTTATAAAGGAGAAATTTTTAGAAGAAACTAGAATAGAGTACAAATATGAAAATAATAAAAATGGTACTAAAATAACAGAAACTAATTATATTCTTAATGGGAATAATGTATTAGCTCAAACTGATAGTCATGACTTTCAATATGATACAAATGGCAATCTGACAAGATATGCATATTATGATAAAGGTGATTTACTTATTTATAATATTTATGAGTATGATGATAAAAATAATTGTATAAAAGAAAGTACTTATAATAGAGATAAGACTAGTGATGAGCTCCCTTTGACTGAATCTATATCATCTGAATATAATCAAAAAGGTAATTTTACTAAAAGATATTATAAAACAGATAAAGATAATATCTCTCAAACGATCAAATATGATGAATATGATAATTTAATTCAGTCTACTTATTATTCAGAAGATGGAAAATTAATTCGACGCTTCACATATGAATATGATGTACGTGGTAATCTAATAAAAATAAATGAGCATACTCCTTCGGAGGCGCCTTCATTTGAAATATTTGAATATAATAACAATAATCAGTTAATAAAAGAAAGTTCATATAGCCATAATTTGTTAAAATCATATTATATATATGATTATGATTTATTAGGAAATCAATCTAAAAAAAGTTTTTATTTAGATGGAGCTTTTCAATGGACTTTTACAGAAGAATATGATGAAATAAATAAAATAAAACATCAAGAATTTTATGGAAATGGTAATGCTAAAAACTTTTATAGTATTTATAATTATGAGGACATTGGCAACTTACTTTCTTGTTATGACTTTCAAGATAATAATAACTTAATAGGTTATACATTATACACTTATGCAATTGGAGAAACAGCAGAAGAATAAATTTAAGATTTAAAAGGAAATATAGATGAAGAAAAAAAATATAATGTTTGTGATAATATTAATGACCTTTTTAATAAGCATGTCACCAAAAGCAGAAGAATTATTACCTGCTTTAACAGTACAATCAGATACAATAACATCATCTTATCAGTTAGTTGATAGTATCCCTATTCTTATGTACCACGATTTTCAGCCTAATAGCTCAAATTATTTGACAGTTCTATATGATGATTTTATAGAGCAATTAGAATATTTAAAAAATAATAATTATACAACTATTACAATGAACGATTTATATTTAATACGCAATAGAGAATTACTTATGCCAAATAATCCTATCATAATTTGTGCGGATGATGGATATTTAAGTAATTATACTTTTATGTATCCTGAATTAAAAAAACGTGATATGTGTGCAACAGTATTTGTAATAGGAGACCATATTGATCGTGCAACTAATGGTGAATATATAGATGCTCTTGGACGATTTACTTGGGAGCAAGCCCGAGAAATGAACCAAGATGGAACAATTGATATTCAATTGCATACTTATAAAGCTCATACTCAAATAGAAATAGAAAATGAGCTAGTTGGAATTTTTGCAACACCACTTGAAGCTGAGATAGCAACTGATTATAAATTGCGTATTGATAAAGATATAAAAAAAAATATAGAGGTAATAGGGAAAAATTTAGGCTATTTTCCAGTTACTTTTGCATATCCATATGGTCAATATTCCACAATTGCTGAAGAAGTGCTAAAAGAAAATGGTATAGAATTTACTTTTACGACTAATAAAGGATTTTTGCAAACAAGTGGTGATGGCTATCTTTCAGATAGAATTACCGTTAGTGGTATTAATTCATTTGAAATATTTAAAAAAAACCTTGAAAACAATTAAATATTATATTTTTCAAAAAAGGACACGAGCAAACGTGTCCTTTTTAACTAATTTTGTTTTTCAAATATTGTTCTTTCAACAAGTTCAGTAGTTTTAACTAATGCATCTGTTGCTTTTGTAATTTCTTCAGCAGTTACTAAGCTATATTCACATACTTCTTTTGCATATTCAATAGCAAGTAATAGAGCATCATATGCCTCTTTATTTGCTCCAGTTGTTGGGATTTGAGCAATGCTGTCTCGTAACCACATTGCTTTAACATCTTGTGTTTTGAGCTCTAAAGTATCTAAAGTCACAGGTGCCTCTTGCTTATAATCATTTATAAGCTCGATATTTCCAATACGCCCACCTTCTTCAGGCAATTTTACAGTAATAACGTTCTCTTTTTTAATATAATCTGTTGGGATTTTTAAATCAACATAAGTATAAATTCTTCCTAGTTGATCTGTGTGACTTAAATCGACAAGCACTTTATATCCATTTACATTAACTAATAAATCTTCTTTAAATCCGCTCTTATCTTTTCCAAAATTTATTCTAAGTGTAGAGTTACCTAAATTTTTTGTATCACAAGTTAAAGTAAATTCTATAGGTGTATTACCAGTTGGTACAAGGGTTTTATCACCATAATAAGACTTACGATAAAGTGTTTCTTTAAATTCTGGAGCTTTATCAAGAGTAATTTCAAATACGCTCGTTTCTTCAACACGCATTGGAACGATTGATAAATCGTCAACTGGAATTTCTTCATGAACTAATTCACCAAATTCTAAGTAAGTATGTTTACGTGTTACATCAACAATTTTTGCATCTCCTGTATCTATGTTAAGGTCAATATTTATTCTGTTAGGATTCATATTATTAACTGCAACATATAATTTATTTCCTTGAAGCACTGCATGAGTATTTACCCTCGATTGATTAGACTCAACTGGCACAAATGCTCCAGCATATTTATCCCACATATCAAGATAATTTATCATAGGAGTTTGCTCACCCAGTTTAGAACCACCTTCATATATATACAAAGTATCTTTTGCATTTGGAACCCAAGATTTTACTCCATACAAATATGGTACCATCATTTCAACAGTATCAGTCATATTCATAAATTTGACCATATATGTGTTATAATTTTTGAGCTTAATCCAATAATCTCTATCAGTTCCACCATCATATAATGTCCCTTGCTCTGTAATTAAAATTGGCTTTTCATTATCGGTTAAAAACATATGATTTTCAAACAAACTAAATATTGCTTCAAGTCTTCCATCTGCATAACCTGAAGTGTTATTACCTTCTTCATTAAGAACTACTGCTTCAGCCTCATAGAAATGGTGAGAATAGAAATCCATATATCCTTTTGTATTATCCATAAATTCGAGCAGCTCAAAAGATTTTGAAAAATCGCTAGATTCTAGTGCCATATGAGCAGTTGATGGTCCTCCAACAAGAGCTTCTGGATCAGCCTCTTTAACTGCAACAGCAATATGGTTATGGAAATCTGCTAAAATATCCCAAGAATTCTCAGGGTCTGTTGTGTGG
The DNA here is from genome assembly GCA_001983555.1 of Candidatus Epulonipiscioides gigas. Classification (GTDB taxonomy): domain Bacteria; phylum Bacillota; class Clostridia; order Lachnospirales; family Cellulosilyticaceae; genus Epulonipiscioides; species Epulonipiscioides gigas. The sequence goes on along the minus strand of LJHE01000027.1, from coordinate 5,610 downwards.
TAGCCCCATTCTTTGGTTAATGAAGATTCATTTTTTACTTCAATATATTTTGGACCATTGCCTAGCAACTTTTCATTAAGTTTTTCTACCATAACACCTGAAAGTTCAGCTGCAGCATCAAAATGTTCTTGAGCAGGTGTTCCATTAGCAGGGTTATAAGCTGGATTTTCTAACATCCAAGATGGCCAATTATTAAATGTTATTACATAATCTTCACCCGAAAATGGGAATAATCTATTCATTCTATCAAGAACAGTTTGGTTAGGTTGTGTTACAGTGTCAAGATATGAATAATCTGTAAAACCAGATTTTTCTTTGTCAGCTTGCAATTTTGGTTGCTGACCTTGCTTAGCTTCTAATGCATAACTAAATTGTATTGTCCCTCTTCCTGGATAAAAACCATACTCAGAGGCAGGAATGCTAGTTGTACGATCGATTGTACTAGTATTGCCAGACATTTCAAGAATAGAAATTGGGCCGCTACCCATATGTAGACGTTTATATTTATTTTCGTCTAATTTTATCTCACCTTCCATACTAAGATTTTTAGTAATATCAACATTTACAGCTACATCAAATATTGGTTTATCTTCTCCGATTATTGACCAAGCGGTAACATCATACTTATCAATTAGACCTTGCTCTTCCCATAAAAAAATATCTTTTAGAGTACCATTTCCAGTCAATTTGAGCTTATAACCTTCATATATAGGCGCTCCATTATCATCTGTAACAAGTAACGGATTTTCAATACCAATTCCAGCGTTTGTTATACTATTAGTTTTGAAATATTTAGTTGTGTTTTCACCATTACCAAATGTGCCACCACCCCATTCAAAAGTTTTGCCCTTTGGATTTATTACTGTAAGTTTAAGATTGCTTGAAACTCCGCCAACAACTCGTAAATCACCAAAAAATCTGAGCACTTTAACTATATCAACAGGTAAATCAATAATGACTTCTCCATCTACTTGCATAGGCTCTTCTAAAATTTTAACACGTTGCACTCTTTTATCATCACTATTTACTAATTGATAATATGAAGTAGGATAATTTTGTGTCACTTCATCTATTGTTTCAAAGTGCTCAAGGTCTAATTTAACTTCTGCTGGTAAATTTAGTGTTTGTGCTTGTGTTTGCAAATTAGTACCAAGTCCTATTACACCACATAATAATAACGCTAAAAATTTTTTGTTGTTTTTCTTATTCAAAAATCCCATAAATTTCCTCCTATAACTAAACTATACATATATAATAGCAAAAAAAAAATAATTTATCAACTTATTTTTATATTTTCGTATATATTTTTTAACAATTAATTATTATAAATATTCTTTTATCACTAAAATATTCTCATGTTTTTAAAAAATATGATGTATAATTTTTTATGTTATTCAAGAGTGTATATGATAAGAAGAAAAATTTCTTTTTGTTTAATGTAACTAAATTTTTATTAATATTTTAGTTATATTTTGTATTGTTTATATTTTGTTTTTATAATATACTTATAACATATTTGAAAATTAGGAGGTCATATATATATGTTTAAAAAAATTTTAGCAATTACTTTATTTTCCACAACATTAGGTGGATTTGTTTTAGCAGATGAGCTAATACCTACAACAGGTTTCACTTTTGAATCTGGTGATTTTATGCCTGTTTCTACAAACAGTGCTATTTCTACAGTAAAGACAATAACTGGTGCTGGGGTAACAAATGGTAACAAAGCTGTTTTATTTACAATAGATGAAGGTCTTTTACCTCAGGGAAAATATAATACTTCAGCAAGCACAAAGTTAGCATTTAAAGCTCCAGCTAGTGGATGGCAAATTAAAGATGGATTTTCAGCTGATTTATATAATCCAGGGCCGACCGGTATTCAAGTGAGATTAATAATGACAGATAGCTCTGGCACTAGTGCAATGTTTTTTACATCTGTTCCAACCAGAAAGAAATATACATTAAACCTAACTGCAGATTCGTTTAAGCAACAAGCAGAAACTTGGGTAGCAGAAACACCAATTGGTCTTTCAAAAAAAGCGTTGGATATAAATAATATTAAATCTATTGAATTTGGAATTTATGAGATATCTGCTTATCCAGGAGATGGATTTATATTAGATAATGTTCAAGGTGTTACAGGAGAAGGCACAAGTAATTATAATCTAGTAGTAAAACCTAAAAGAGAAATTATTTACGGTGAAAGAATTGATAATAATCCTGCAAATGAACCATTAATTGAAAATCCAGAATTTCTTCCACTTACAGACCCTGATAATACACGTCAATGGAAAATGAGCGAAATGTTCTCAGATGAATTTGATGGTAATGAATTAGATACAACTAAGTGGAGCGGATACCACAGATTTTGGACTGGCAGACAACCATCTATTTTTGACCCTAAAAATGTTTCTGTTGGTGAAGGAAATCTTGTATTAACATCTACTTGGGAGGATGCTCCAACTGAGCTTATGATTGAAGCTAATAAAAAATTAAAAGTACAAGAACAAAAATATCAAGATATTTCTTCATCTGCGGTTCAATCTATTGAGCCTACTGGATATGGTTATTATGAACTTAGAGCAAAGACTGCTCCGATTTCCATTGCTTCTGCTTTTTGGTTTAGAGATCCATATAAAAGCAAGCAAGAAATAGATATATTTGAGCAAGTGGGTCGTCCTAGAAATGATAATAAGTTAAAACAAGATGGTAGCTCTTATCCTATGAATACACACTGGTTCCAAGAAGCAGGTGTGGATATTTCAGGTTCAGCAATATATAATACTGGTATTGATTTAACTGCTGACTATCACATATATGGATTTGAATGGGATACTTATTATTTGAGATTTTATATTGATGGTGTATTAGTTCATGAAAGAGATAATAGTATTGAACACAAAATAGACGGAGCACAGTATTTGTTATTTGATATGGAGACCAATATTTATGGTTGTATTCCTCCGCTAAAAGAAGATTTTGAATTTGCTCCAGGTGAACGCAATCCAGCTGACTATGAAATTGACTATATTAGAGTATGGCGTTCTGATGTACCACAATCTTCAGAAAAAAGTGACAATGCATATGATCTCGAGCTTGATTTAAAAGCCGCAAAAGAAGCTGGACTTTAATAAATATATTGTAATCGATAAATTAACATACTTGCCTTTCCTTTTAATTTTTAACCTTTTAAGGAGAGGCAATAGTTATGGTGCTCCATTATACTAATAGAATAATTTGGGTATTCTTATATTATACTATATTCAAATAATAAGAATGGGTTAATGCTACCCATTCTATAAATAGGTTGTTGAATAAATAAAAACTTACATAAAAAAGACATTCACATTTGATATAATAAAGTCACTACACCATAAAAACCAAAGGAATGTCTAATATGAGTATACCATTAAATGAAATTTTAGCCAAAAGACATGTACAATGTTGGTTAAGTGCATACCTAATAGACAAAGTATTAAAAAAACAAAATAATATTGTTGGGTACAAATATCCTTGGAATATAGTGTAATATGTTCACTATTTCCAAAGTAAATGAATTAATCAACAACCTATTTATTATTACGACCTATTTCGTGTTATATATATGGCACTATACTTTGATCTATTACGTAAATTCCATAGTAACTTTGCTCAACGTACCAAATCGAATTAACTTCATAAAGATAGTAAGTATACGAATCATTTTCTAACAAATGTATAGTCAAAGTAATGTAATTTGGCACAATAGGCATATCATGTGTACTTCTTTTTCTTGTTGGTTCTGACATAAAAATAAGTTCGCTAATGCTTTGAATATCAAAATCATCACAATAATTTACAGTGGATTCACCATTTTGTATAGTTATAGATTTTATCTTTTCTACTTCAAAATACTCAATCTGATTAGCTAGAGGAAATATTTGGTTTAAAATAATACAGGTAAAAACAATAACAATGCCAGCTATTGCGATTGTTTTTTTCATGGCAACCACCAGTTTGATGACCATAAAGTACTACGCTTTGTTGATGTGACAGCCGACCCTTCATTCTTAATTAAATCGCCATCATTCCATGCAGTCGTAAATACGTCATCTGTAGTTGAAGTAGGTTCTAATTTACCATAATCTCTACCAACTTTATTATTCCAGAAATCCATAATATAAGAATCATGTGAAAAAGTATTATTAAACACAGCCTTACTATCTTTACATTCTTGGATAAGTTCATCTCTGTAAGAAATCGCAAACGCATCTCCATCACTTTTAGCCATTTGCACTATTGTGTTGTAATCCATAGCACCTATTATAATTAGTGATTCATATTTATCAAAATAGTAATCTATGCGTTCATCTTCATATTCTTGAACTTCTGGCAAAATCAGATAAGCCCATTCATGGTTAATTGTAGCCACTCTTGTTTTATGTTCGCCGACATCCTTAATAGATCTAAAATTCCACGTCATATGCCTAAATGCATCACGCTTCATTTCAGAAGTAGTGTCAGTATATAAGTCTATAGCTTCATTTCTTGCTGCGTTGGCATGTGTCCAACCAATATCATAAATGTCAACTACACTTAGTCCATCATTTGTGCAAAGAAGTGCTTCTAAAGAAACTGAATCATATGATGCAAGAGGGGTAATTGTATAAGATAGAGGTCCACTTTCAATATCTGCTCTAAGTTGTTCCACTTTCTCTTTTAGTTCCAGCGTTATTGATGCAACAGCATTGCTGTGTACTCTTTCCAAAACTTCTTCATACTCACTATCACTTAAAATTTCTTGCGAAGCTCTATGTGCACTTTTTACCATCATAGGGGAATCTTGTGTTTCTGTACTCATAGCCATTGCTGATGTTCCCATACTTAATACTAATAATCCAGATAAAATAAACGTTGATATTTTGTTCATCATCTTAATCTCCTTCTAAATTCTTTTTGATTTTGTCATCTTCTTTTTCATCAGTATTATCAAGTATCACTGTAAAAGTTCTATAACCATCTAAACTGCCATCAAAATCAGTATTAGATTTGTTTTTATCTGTACTAAGCACACCATAATCACACTTTAACAAGATAGTAACATTACCATCTTCAAAATCCTGAACAGTAACATTTGCCATTGGAGCGAAGTAATCACCCACTTGAAGTGTTACATCGCTTATTCCTTCAATAACTGGCGAATTATTAATACCTTTATCTTTTTCTACTACAGTAATAATACGTTCTTTAATAACTAAGTTACTATTACTATCATGTGCTTGATATGTATCAACATAAGTGCCTACATTTGATACATCAACTTCACTAATAATATTTAACTTATCAGTGATATCCCCATCCTCAAAATATAAATTATAAAGTATAATTAATCAACATTGCACTACATTAATTTACCACAAAAAAAATTAAATTTCAATATTATTTTAAAATATTGTGTATTTTTATTTTTATATATAATTAATCTTTATAATTTTTTATTTTTTTATTAATTATCACTATTAATTTTAATTATGCAACTTTATATTTAAATATACAGGACAAACGCATGAATAAAAAATATGTTTACAATACCTCAATTAGTGGTAAAATATTACTATACGATATTGCTAA
>LJHE01000026.1 GCA_001983555.1 Candidatus Epulonipiscioides gigas | reverse complement strand
AAACAGTATTGGTATTGCACAAGCTATTAATCAAATGGATGAAATGCGAGAAGCACTTAAAGACTATGTGGCAGTTCAAGAGGACATTCAAGTAGATTTACCAGACTACAAAGCTCTAAAAAAACCACTTGTTGAAGTATTTACGCTAGACTCTTTAACTTGTGCAGCTTGTACCTATATGATGGCCGCTGCAAATCAAGCTAAAGAAGATTTTGGTGATAAAATAGATGTCGTAGAATACAAGTTTACTAAAAAAGAAAATATTGCAAGATGTGTAAAAATGGGAGTTACAAATCTTCCTTGTATTTATATCAATGGTGAACTTAAATTCTCTTCTATTATACCAAGTAGAGAAGAGCTAAATAAGGCTATAGAATCTGCAATGTAAAAATTGTCTTTAGGTTGGTCCCTGTGGGCTAACCTTTTTTAATTTAAAATAGTAAAGGAGAATAAATTATGGATTTATATCTTATAACAGGATTTTTAGGAGCAGGTAAAACAACAACAATAAAAGAAGTTTTAAAAATATTTGAGGATAAAAAGGTCGCATTAATTATAAATGAATTTGGCAAAACAGGAGTTGATGGAAAAATTTTAAATGATATATCAACAGAAGTGTTTGAAGTTGCTGGTGGTTCAATTTTTTGTACTTGTAAAATTAATCAATTTGAAAATGTATTAGGAACTATAATAAAAGAAAAACCAGAAGTCATTATAGTGGAAACTTCAGGGTTATCTGACCCTACTTCAGCATATAAAATTTTAAGCCAAGATAAATTTAGTCAAGTTTCATATAAGGGGTGTATTTGTATTGTAGATGCATTGTATTTAAAGAAAGTAATTAAAACTGCTCGAGTTTCTAAAAAACAAGTTAGAATTTCTGATTTAATAATAATTAATAAAATAGATCTTGTTAATGATAACAAAATAGACGAAGTTAAACAATTAATTTATGAAATAAATCCTTTTGCAACTATAGAGCAAACATCTCATGGTAACATTAGTCCACATTGGATTTTAAATTTGCACAATACGTTAAAAGACACTGCTCAACCAAATATAAAAGATATTAATCTTATAACTTATGAACTTACAATTGATGAAAATTGTACAAAACAGGAGCTCATAAAAATGTTAGAAAGTTTTATTGAAGATACTTATCGAGTTAAAGGATTTTTAAAATTAAAAAATGGAAAATACTTGATTAATTGTGTTGGAGATAGTATAATAATAGAGGATTATCAGGGAGAAATTTTAGACAATAAATTGGTTATACTTTCTTGTGGCAGTTTTCCGATAGGTAAAAGTTTACAAAGGACGGAGGAAATGTATTGTCAGATATTATTAAAAATAGCGCGATAAAAAAAAATAAGCCTAATTTTTTTACAGATTATAGCATTGTTATTAATAAAAATAAAGTTTTTCGTTCACTTGATTGTCATGAGGATAGTCCTGTATATGAAACTATGGAAGAAATTTATTATGAGCTTATAGAAGATATTGAAAGTATGCTTGATGTAACTGCTTCTTATTATATAGAAGATATAAAAGAGACTTATGTTATTCAAGAACTTCAAGATTGTGAACAAATAATTTATTCTACAGCAACAATTGGTTCTAAAATAAGTGAAAAAATTTCTAAAATGTTTGCAGGATATGAACAAATGGAAGCTATGATTTTAGATGCTATTGCAACAAGCATAATTATGGAAATTGGAAATCAGCTTCACAGTGAGCTTTATAAGTATATAAGTGAAACTGGATTAGGAGCTATTGTTTTAGCTCCTGGTGAACACGGTGCAGATATAACTTATCAAACTCTTATAAAGAATAAGATGGGAGATACAAATAATGTTGATGTCACAGAATCCTTTTTGCTAGAACCTATCAAATCGAGCTCTAGGATATATGGATTAAAAAAAGGAATACCTGTTGCTCGAGAACTTCATAATTGTAAAAAATGTCAAGATAAGACATGTAAATGGAGGCAAGCGGTGTATGTTGATTAAAATTGAAAAAAGTGATGGAAAAATATTAGATGCTTTGAGAAAAAAAGATGTTTATATTAATGCTCCTTGTAATGGACGTAAAACTTGTGGAAAATGTAAAATAAAACTTATTGATACAATTACTACTCCTACTGATGCTGAAAAAAAGGCAATAGACGAAAATCAACTTGCTCAAGGCATACGCCTTGCCTGTGAAGTAGAGTGTGATAGAGATTATATAATTGAAATTGAAGATATAACAGAAAAAGAAAGCTTTAATATCATATCTACTTATGAAACTTTTGATGTGGATGAAGAGCTAATAATAACAGAAGGACTGGGTGTTGGTATAGACATTGGCACTACAACCATTGCATTAGAACTTTTTGATTTATCAACTGGCAAACTACTAAAAACACATACTCTTTTAAATAGCCAAAGAGCGTATGGTTCAGATGTAATTTCAAGAATTGATTATGCAAATAAAGGTGGTCTTGAAATTCTCAACAAAAACATAATAACAGATTTAAAACAAGCTTTAAAAACTATTTTAAATCCTATAGAAACTATTAAAATTGTAATAGCAGGTAACACAACAATGTTACATTTACTTAGCAAGGCTGATTGTAGTGGACTTGGGATATATCCATTTACAGCCAGCTTTTTGGATGTGCAAAAAGGAGATCTAACCAAATTATTAGATATTGGGGGTAATTATACTTTGCTCGCTGGTATTTCAACGTATGTAGGAGCAGATATTTTATCTGGCATTATGTATACTAATATGTATAAAAATGATGAAATTTGTATACTTATTGATATAGGAACAAATGGTGAAATGGCAATTGGAAACAAAGATAGCATATTAACTCTAGCAACTGCTGCAGGTCCCGCATTTGAAGGTGGAAATATAAGTTGTGGAATTGGAAGTATATCAGGTGCAATATGTCAAGTTAGCAAAGATGGCAAAGTTAATACAATAGACGATACTGCTCCTATTGGAATTTGTGGAAGCGGATTAATCGATGCTGTAGCTGTTGCTCTTGCAAACGAAGAGCTAGACGAAACAGGATTTATTGATAACGATAATGAGGTAATAAGCATAACCGATACTATTTGTTTAACTCAAAAAGATATTAGAGAGTTTCAACTTGCAAAATCTGCAATTCGAGCTGGAATAGAAGTGCTTCTTATAAAATATGGAGTACAAGCTAAAAATGTAGATAAAGTATATCTTGCAGGAGGATTTGGTAAATTCATTGATCTTGATAATGCTTTTAGTATAGGGTTATTACCAACCGATTTTATAGGCAAAATTCAACGAGTGGGTAATGCTTCTCTTGGTGGTGTTAGAAAATTTCTTCTATATAAAGAAATGACAGCTCAAGTCAATCAAATTAAATCAATTTCTAAAGACTTAAACCTTGCTCACGATCCAATTTTCAATGAGTTGTTTATGGAACATATGCTTTTTGAATAACAAAATGTATTTTTTTAACATAGAGAAAAGGGGGAAATTTTATGATAGACATTATTTCAAGTGGTCCCATAAAATTAAAAAAAGTAGATAATGATAAATTTTCTTATGAAATTAGTAAACTGTTAGTAGAAGGTGAACAAATATTAATATCATATCAAACTGTAAATGATGGGATTGTATTTACTAATAAAAGAATTATAGGTGTTGATTTTCAAGGAATTGCTAATAAAAAGAAAAATTTTACTTCTGTTTTATATGGCAAAATACAACTATATTCTGTAGAAACTATTGGATTGGTATAATGGATTCTGATGCAGAACTAGAAATTTGGGTTGCAACTGACAAAATTCGTTTAAATTTTGAAAAAAATGTTGATATAATGGAAGTGGAACAAATTATTTCGAAATATACCATAGTATAGTAAATTTTAAAGAACTACTTACTAGTTACTCAAATTTAGATTATTAAATGCTTTATCTCATAATTTGAAGCAAGTAGAGAGCTTTGGTTTAATAATCTATACAAATGGAGGGGATTATGATAAATATTATTTCAGGTGGCACAATAAAGTAAAAAAAAATTGATAATGGTGTCTTTAGTTATGAGCTTAACAATATATTGGTAGAAAATGAAACTATTTTAGCATCATATCAAACTGTACATGATGGTATTGTATTTACTAATGAAAGAATTATAGGGATTGATTTTCAAGGTATTGCTAATAAAAAGAAAAGCTTTACCTCTATCCCATATAAAAATATACAATTGTATTCTATAGAAACAGCTGGAGTTGCAGATAGAGATTCCGAGCTAGATATCTGAATTTCAGGAGATAAAATTCACTTGGAGTTTGATATAGAAACAGATATAAATGAAGTAGGACGTATAATTTCAAATTATGTTCTTTAAAATTATAACTATCTATAATTGTTTAATGTTAATAGTTATAGATTTTTTATTGTAAATTTAAATTTTCTCTTAAGTAAAATTGACAGAATTCTTTTTTTATTAAGCTATTGTAAAATATATTTTTATATAGTATAATTTTTGTAAACAACAAGAGGAGCAAACTACATATGAATATAAAAAAACAAAAATCTCATCTATTAAAAACTTTTTGTTATATTACAGCAATTTTTACAGTGGGATTAAGTATAAATTCAACTTATGATTATTTCAATCCTAAAATATTTGGAAATTGGACATCAACTGTTACTAGCGAGCAAGTACAATTTGAAAAAGACGGAAATGTTAAAGTGGGAGATATTAAAGATTATGCTTATTACGAAATACTTTCTCCAACTAGACTAATATATGTAATAGAAGATATGTCTTTTGATATGTATTATGAAATAGAAGGGACTACTCTATATTGGGGCGAAAATAAAGATAATTTGGAAATTTTCAAAAGATAACCATTAAATAGAAATTATTTTATACACAAGAAGGTCATCAATTCTATAGGTATATTCTAGGAAATAGGTCATTTATACTATTTATAACTCTCTTGACAACTATTTTTTAGAAGAGTATTATTGTATATGGTAAGAAAATATAATATTTAAAGTTCAGGATCGGTATGATCCGTAGAGCTTGCTAAATTACTGAACATTGGTTCGGCTTACGCAAGCAGCCCACACCTATAAGTGTGGGTAGTTCACTTTATTAACCATGATATGTTTTGTGGTATTTTTATTGAATGATGGAGGTAAGAATAGTGAAAGTAATAGTAGTAGGATGTACCCATGCAGGAACCGCTGCAATTGTAAATATGAAAGCACTTTATGAAGATGTAGACGTTACAGTTTATGAAAGAAATGACAATATTTCATTTTTATCTTGTGGGATAGCTCTAAATGTATCAGAAGTCGTAAAAGATGCTAAAACGTTATTTTATAGTTCTCCAGAAGCATTAAAAGAGCTTGGAGTTTGTACAAGAATGCAAACAGAAGTTACAGAAATTGATATTGCTCAAAAAACTTTAAAAGCAAAAGATTTAAAATCAGGTGAAGAAATTGAAGATACATTTGATAAATTAGTTATAACAACTGGTTCTTGGCCAATAGTACCTAGATTTGAAGGTGGAGAATTAGAAAATATATTACTTTCAAAAAATTATGACCATTCAAAAACTATCATTGAACGAGCAAAAGATGCTCAAAATGTTGTCGTAATCGGAGCTGGATACATTGGGGTTGAACTTGCAGAAGCGTTTGAAATGCTTGGTAAAAAAACCACTTTGATAGATGCAGAACCAAGAATTATGAATAAATATCTCGACAAATTATATACTGATAAAGCCGAAGAAGCATTTAAAGCTCATGGAGTTGAACTTGCACTTGGTCAAAAAGTAGTAAAATTTGAAGGGACTGATGGTAAAGTCAGCAAAGTTGTTACTGATAAAGCAACATTTGAAGCAGATTTAGTTGTATTATGTATTGGATTTAGACCAAATACTGATTTAGTTAAAGGTCAAGTTGATATGATTTCAAACGGTGCAATTCTTATTGATGAATATATGCAAACAAGTGTGAAAGATGTATTTGCAGCTGGAGATGCTTGCGTTGTTTCTTATAATCCAACTGGTGAGAAAAGATATGTTCCACTTGCAACTAATGCAGTAAGAATGGGTATGCTTGTTGCTAAAAATCTTATGGGACCAAAATTAAAATATCTTGGAACTCAAAGCACATCTGGTATTAAAATCTATGATCTTAATATTGCAGCTACAGGATTAACTGAAGAAGGTGCTAAAGCTGCTGGTTTTAATGTAGAGACAGTTACAGTTACTGATAATGATAGAGCAGAATTTATGCCTACATTTGAATCAGCAACAATCACTTTAGTGTATACTCAAAATACAAAAAGAATACTTGGTGGTCAAATAGTAAGTACTAAAGACTTGACTCAATATATGAATACTCTTTCTGTTGTAATTCAAAATAAAATGACTGTTGAAGAACTTGCAGTAGTAGATTTCTTCTTCCAACCTCATTTTAACAAGCCATGGAGCTTACTAAATACAGTCGCTTTAGCTGCTCTTTAAAATATATTACAAAAAAATTAAAAAATAAAACAAAAAAACATTTGACAAATTTTTAAAAATAGTTTATACTCATTCTAGTTCTGTGCTAGCTGGGGAGGTAGCGGTGCCCTGAACTTGCAACCCGCTAGAGCAAGAGTGATGCTTTGTCTGCGGCCATATTTTGTTTGGTCTGCCCCTAGAAAGTGGTGTTGAGAATTCAGTCTTACGCAATAGACACTTATGAACCGTGTCAGGTCTTGACGGAAGCAGCACTAAGTAAGGTAGTTTATGTGCCGTAAGGGCGCTGTATTTGAGCTAACTACTAGGGTAACGCTTGTGGATTATTGTCAAAGCAAAGTGCACAGAACTTACATACATGCCTTAGCATGTTTTTTTTTGCCTAAAATAGTCATAAAAATAGTCTTTTTGGAAAAATTAAATAATACATGCTTATGAACCGCAGTTTGTTCATAAGAGAACATGCTTATGAACCGCAGTTTGTTCATAAGACACCATGCTTATGAATTGTAGTTTATTCATAAGAGACCATGCTTATGAACCGCAGTATGTTTATAAGAGAACATGCTTATGAAACTATATTTTGCTCATATAAAACATAAAAAAGAAAAGAAGGTGTAAAATTGAAAGGTATAGTAGAAAAGATTTTTGGCACACATTCTCAGAGAGAATTAAAACGTATTGAACCAATAATACAAAAAATTGAATCTTATGATGAAGCCATGCAAGCACTTAGTGATGATGAACTAAAAGCTAAAACAAATGAATTTAAAGAAAGAATACAAAATGGAGAATCTCTTGATCATATTATGCCAGAGGCCTATGCAGTTTGTCGAGAAGCAAGTGTACGTGCTCTTGGAATGAAGCATTATCGTGTACAGCTCATTGGTGGCGTTATTTTACACGATGGACGTATAGCTGAAATGAGAACAGGTGAAGGTAAAACTCTTGTTGCAACTTTACCTGCATATTTAAATGCTTTAAGTGGAAAAGGTGTACATGTTGTTACTGTAAACGATTATTTAGCAAGTCGTGATGCTGCGGAAATGGGAATATTGTATAATTATCTTGGATTGTCAGTAGATTGTATTCTAAGTAATATGGATAATGGAAAAAGACGAGAAGCTTATAACTGTGATATTACCTATGGTACAAATAATGAATTTGGTTTTGATTATTTAAGAGATAATATGGTTTTATATGCAAAAGATATGGTACAACGTGAGTTAAATTATGCTCTTATAGATGAGGTTGACTCTGTTTTAGTTGACGAAGCAAGGACACCACTAATTATTTCTGGTCAAGGAGCTAAATCAACACATCTATATAAAGCAGCTGATATATTTGTGCGTAGACTTAAAAAAGGACAACTTCTTGGCGAAGAAAATGCTATGTCAACTTTGATGAGAGAAGAAATAGAAGAAGAAGGAGATTATGTTGTAGATGAAAAACAACGCTCAGTAACTCTTACCGCAGAAGGAGTTAAGAAAGCTGAACAATATTTTGGTGTTGAAAATTTGGCTGACCCTGAAAATATGGAAATTCAACATCATATCACAATAGCGTTAAAAGCTCATAATTTAATGCATCTTGAAAAAGATTATATTGTAAATGAAAAGGGTGAAATTGTAATTGTAGATGACCATACTGGAAGATTGATGGACGGAAGAAGATATTCAGATGGTTTACACCAAGCAATAGAAGCAAAAGAAAATGTAGAAGTAAAAAAAGAAAGTAAAACTTTAGCAACAATAACATTTCAAAACTTTTTTAATAGATATGCAAAAAAATCTGGTATGACAGGTACAGCTCTTACAGAAGAAAGTGAGTTTAGGGAAATTTATGGGATGGATGTAATTGTTATTCCTACTAATAGACCTATTCAAAGAACGGATCATGCGGATGTAGTATATACAACAGAAGCTGGTAAATATAAAGCTATAATAGAAGATGTTAAAGAATCTGTTGCAAAACAACAACCTGTTTTGGTTGGAACCGTTACAATAGATATATCAGAGCATCTCAGTAAATTACTAAAAAAAGAGGGTATAAAACATCAAGTATTAAATGCAAAATATCACCAGCAGGAAGCTGAAATAGTTGCTCTAGCGGGTAAAAAAAGTGCAGTAACCATTGCAACTAATATGGCTGGTCGTGGTACAGACATTAAATTAGAAGAAGGTGTACAAGAAATTGGTGGTCTTAAAATAATTGGTACAGAACGTCATGAATCAAGACGAATTGATAATCAATTAAGAGGACGTTCTGGTCGTCAAGGAGATCCTGGAGAATCTCGTTTTTATTTAGCATTAGAAGATAATTTGATGCGTTTATTTATGCCAGATAGTACACTTAGAATGTTTAATTCTCTTAAAATACCAGATGATGAGCCTATAACCCATGGCATTATGTCAAAAGCTATTGAACGTGCTCAAACTAAAGTTGAGGCAAACAATTATGGTATTCGTAAACATTTACTTGAATATGACAGAATTATGAATGAGCAACGAGAGTTAATTTATGGTGAAAGATATAAAGTTTTAACTCAAGAAAATATTAGAGAAAATATTTTAAATATGACACGTGATGTAATCGACCAAGCAGTTGATAATGCAATAGCTGGTCTCGAATATCCTGAAGATTGGGATTTAGCAAAACTTATGGAATATTTAAATACAATTATTTCTTATGACGATCTAACATTTACTCAAGAAGAACAAAAAGATTTATCAGAAAAGAAATTAAAAAATTTATTATTTGAAAAAGCAGAGCAACTTTATAGTATAAAAGAATCTGAAATTGGTGACCAAATGCGTGAGATAGAACGTGTTATGTTGCTCAAAGTAATTGACCAAAAGTGGATGGATCATTTAGATAATATTGAGCAAGTTAGGCAAGGAATAAATTTACATGCATATGGTCAGAGAAACCCATTAGTAGAATACAAGTATATAAGTTTTGATATGTTTGAAGAAATGACAGATAATATTAAGTTAGAAACTGTAAAAGCACTTTTCCATGTACGAATTCAAAATAATCAAGAAATCAAAAGAGAAAGTGTGTTTAAAGGGCCAGCTGTAACTAATATTAAAGACACTAGTTTACCAAAAGCTCCAACTAAAATTGAAAAAATAGGACGAAATGACCCTTGTACTTGTGGTAGTGGTAAAAAATACAAAAATTG
Source organism: Candidatus Epulonipiscioides gigas (assembly GCA_001983555.1). Taxonomy (GTDB): domain Bacteria; phylum Bacillota; class Clostridia; order Lachnospirales; family Cellulosilyticaceae; genus Epulonipiscioides; species Epulonipiscioides gigas. The sequence continues at coordinate 10,439 of LJHE01000026.1, read as the reverse complement.
TTGTGGGCAATAATATGGATAAAATAGTAGGAAGTAAAACAATTGTTTATGAAGAAGTAGGTTCAACAAACCAAATTGCAAAAGAATTGTTAAAAACACAAAATGTACAAGATGGAACAATTATTATTGCTAATGCTCAAACAGCAGGTAAAGGAAGAATAGGACGTGATTGGTCTTCACCTAAAGATGTTGGAATATTTATGAGCATTATTGTAGCTCCAAAGTTAGCAATAAATCAAATTCCGAAACTTACTTTAATTTCAGGACTTGCTATGTGTAATGCTCTAAAAAAAGTTTGTAATCAAAATAATATATATATCAAATGGCCTAACGATATTATAATTAATGATAAGAAAATTTGTGGAATACTATGTGAACTTGTTGGAAATAATACTGGACAAAACTTTGTAATAATTGGAATAGGAGTCAATGTAAACCAAGAGTCATTTTCCAATGATTTGCCATATGCTTCATCATTATATATTGAATATGGTCAAAAATTTTCAAGAGAAACCATTATAAATGAATTTGAAAATATATTTGATAAAATGTATAGGACATATTTAAGAGAAAAAAACCTGTCACCTTTTATAGATGAGTATGTTAAAGTATGTATAAATACGGGAAAAGAAGTATATGTAAAAAAGAATGAAGAGCTAGAAAAAGTTACTGTATCAAGAATTAATGAAGAAGGTGCTCTTGAAGTTATAGATCAAGAAGGAAATTTAAAAGAAATTCAAAGTGGAGAAGTTTCTATTAGAGGACTTTATGGATATGTGTAACTAAAAAGAAAGTAATAATTTAATCTTCCGTTTTTGAACACCACCCATAAAATTGGACAAAAATTCAAATAAATAGGGTGTTGTTTAATTAGGAAGAAAAAAGTAAATTTCAATATTGTTTATCAAGGAGATAATATTATATTATGACATTTAGTTACGGATGTAATGACTTTAAAAATAAAAAACGTGCAGAAGAAAACTTATTTCTATTAACAAATGGCTTAGGTGGATACTCATCGTTAACTTTAGCAAATTCTTTAACGAGAAATGATCATGCACTTTTGATGGGTACATTAAAAGCTCCAGATGTTAGAATTAATTTAGTGAGCAGGTTAGACGAAGAAATAATTATTGGAAATAAAACATATACTCTAAGCTCACAAAAATTTGTGGATTATACTAAGAATATGGATGGAGAAAAATATTTAATTAATGTAGCTCAAGAATATATTATACAATTTACTTATTTTGTAGAAGGCATAGAAATAATTAAAAAGTTAATATTAGTACATGGAGAAAATACAGTAGGTGTTAAATATTTTATTAGCAATCCTCTTGGTAAAGAAGTAGAACTTAAAGTAACTCCTTATTATCAATTTGTAGAACGTGGTTCATTGCTAGAACCTAGCCAAAAATTTAATATTAATAGAGATAAAGTAATTTCTAATAACATTACATTATATATTAGTACAAACTCAACTAATGTAAGTAATAATAATTTAGAATTTGTTAGAGATTTATATTATGATTATGATGCTCGAGATGGTAGATTTGCGTATGGTTGTGCTGTAAAACAACTAACATATAATTACTTGATTAATAGTAATAAGGAGATTGATTTAATATTCTCTATGCAACCAGTTTATCAGTCTATAAATGATATGATAGAAGTCGAATATAAACGTCAAGATGAATTATTTAAGATAAGTGGAGCAAAAAGTGATTTAGCAAAAGCATTAGTACGAGCAAGTGATGCATATATTGTAAAGCGAGACTCAATAGATGGACTTACATTGATTGCGGGTTATCCTTTCTTTTTAGATTGGGGTCGAGATACAATGTATACTATTGAAGGAGCTTGTATTACAACAAATAGATTTGATGAAAGTGAAAATATCTTGCAAACATTTGTAAAATATTTGCATAATGGAATAATGCCAAATCTGTTTCCAGAAGGAGATAATCCACCGCTTTATAATACTGTAGATGCATCATTATTATTTATTCAAGCAGTTTATTTACAATATAAACAAAGTAAAGATAAAGAATTTGTTAGTAGAATGTATCCAGCTATTAGTAGTATAATTGAAAATTATAAAAATGGCACAGATTTTGATATAAAAATGGATACAGACGGTCTAATAATGGCTGGTAGTGGATTTATGCAATTAACTTGGATGGATGTAAGATATAAAGATATTTTGCCAACACCTAGACATGGAAAGCCAGTGGAAATTAATGCTTATTGGTATAATGGACTTTGTATTTTAGTAGAATTTGGTAAGCTCCTTGGCAAGGATATAAATTCATATGTAGCTCTAATTGAGCAGGTTAAAAATAGTTTTGTTACTAAATTTTATAATCCAGACAAAAAATGTTTGCGTGATGTTATATCTGGCAATGCTTATGATAATCAAATAAGGTGCAATCAAATTTGGGCTGTATCAGTACCATTTTCACCATTACCTGATAATATTGCAAAAGAAGTGGTAAATTGTGTATATGAAAAACTATATACACCATATGGGTTACGTACATTAGAAATAGAAGATTCTGAATTTGTAGCTGAATATAGTGGAAGTTTGGAAAAGCGTGATTTATCATATCATCAAGGAACTGTATGGGTATTTCCATTAGGTTCGTATTTTAGAGCATATTTAAAAGTGAATAATTACAGTAAAGAGGCAATACAAGTAATAAAAAAACAATTGAGTTATTTTAAAGATTGTTTAAGAGAAGGTTGCGTTGGTCAAATTGCAGAAATATATGACGGTTTATTTCCAGCAATATCAAGAGGTTGTTTTGCTCAAGGTTGGAGCGTATGTGAAATATTAAAAATTGTGTTGGAGATGGAAATATATGATTAAATTTTATTTTGATAATTACAATATTCTTACAAGTCAAAATTATAATGGTAAAGCCATATTAATAGATAACACAACAGAGCATGGTCTGGTATTTTTCAATAATTCTTGTAAATTACCGATAAATATAAACTTACGACAAAAATATTATGTAAGAATTGATTGTACAGATGAATTATATCAAGTAGAATATAGATTTATTGTTCATACTGAAAGATTTGAAAAAGAATATAGTTATGATGGAAAACTAGGAAGTTTTTATTATGGTGATTACAGCGAATTTTATGTTTGGGCACCAACTGCTCTTAATATAAATATTTGCTTTACAGATAATACAATCTATCCTATGAGCTATACAAATCAGGGAGTATACTTTGCAAAAGTTGAAAAAGATGTTGAAGGAATTGGATACTTATTAGAAGTTGAGCATCTCACAAAAGAAAAATCTCTTGACCCTTATGCTACTTCAAGTACAATAAATTCACAATATAACTATGTTGTAAATCCTAAAAAGATTATTAAACGAAAACCCTTTTTAAATATTTCAAAAAGAGATGCAATTATATATGAAGCTCATATTCGTGACTTTACAACTGACCCCAATTGTAACTTTACTTATCCTGGTAAATATAAAGGTTTTGTAGAAACAGGGGTTAGAACTAATCAGGGTAAATTGGCAGGTTATGATTATATAAAAAATCTTGGCATCACACATATTCAATTACTTCCTATATATGATTTTGGTTCAATTGATGAGCAAAATAATTCAAGAGGATATAATTGGGGCTACGACCCGGTACAATATAATGTACCAGAAGGTAAATACAGTTGTAATCCAACCAATCCTTATGAACGTATTAATGAGGTTATTGAGTTGGTAAACACATGTAAAGATGATAATATCGGAATTATTATGGATGTAGTTTATAATCATGTTTATCATAAATCTGCTTTTTCATTTGAAAAACTGGTGCCTCATTATTTCTTTAGGTATCAACATGGTGAGGCAAGTAATGCATCTTGGTGTGGAAATGAAGTTGCATCTGAGAGATATATGGTACGTAAGTTTATAGTAGATTCTCTTATCTATCTTACTGATACATTTGGTTTTGCAGGTTATAGATTTGATTTAATGGGCATTTTAGATATTACTACCATGCAAGAAATTGAAAAAGCTCTAATAAAAATTAATTCTAATATTTATTTATATGGCGAAGGATGGAAAATGCCTACAGCAATTTCATCAGATGATTGTGCCATACAACCAAATTTTGACAAAATACCAAATATTGGATTTTTTAATGATGATTTTAGAAACAAATGCAAGCAATTAATTGTTGGTCATATCACGAGCAACAAAGAAAAAACAATAATTAAATTGTTAACTGCTCCAAATTATAATAATCCTCTTCAGAGCATTGCGTATGTATCTTGTCATGATAATTACACATTATTTGATGAGCTCTATTATGGATTTGAAGAAGACAAAGAAGAGATTATTTATCAAATGAAACTTGCATATATTTTTATTTTACTCGGTCAGGGAATACCATTTTTACATGGTGGATGTGAAGGCGCTAGAACTAAATATGGAGTTGAAAACTCTTATAATAGTAGCGAAGAGATAAATCGTATAAAATATGATGAATTAAATTATGAGCTAATTAATTTTGTGAAAGCATTAATACAAAAACGTAAACAGCTAAAATGTTTTTTATTTAATACAGCTCAAGAAATTCAAGATAATATTTGTATAAAAATAGTAGATGATACTATAATTGTATATAATATAGATAAACAACCAATAATAACCATTAGTCTTGCTCAAGATAAAAATAAGTTATTAATAATATAGAAAGCAAAAAACGGGTTCAGACTGAAGATAATTTTTTTCAGTCTATTTTTTTACCATGATATACGGAAATTTCTACACCTAAAGAAATGAGATTTGTGCTTGCTCTATTAAATGAAATGAAAGGATGAATGAATTAATATGATTACTGCAATAGGAGAAATTTTAATTGACTATACGCCAAAAGGCAAATCAGAGGCTGGAATGGATTTATTTGAGCAGAATGCTGGTGGTGCACCTGCGAATGTACTTGCTTGTCTTTCAAAGTTTGGAGTAGAAACTGCTTTTATAGGTAAAGTTGGAGATGATATGCAAGGTCATTTTTTAAAGAAAACTTTAGAAGATGCTCAGATTAACACAAATGGTCTTATAGTAGATAAGAATTATTTTACTACGCTCGCATTTGTATCTTTATCAGAAACTGGAGAAAGAACTTTTGCATTTGCAAGAAAACCTGGTGCTGATACTATGTTGTCAAAGAAAGAACTCAATATAGATATTTTAAATAAAACGAAAATATTTCATTTTGGTTCACTATCTCTTACACATGAGCCGTCAAGAGAAGCAACTTATACTGCACTAAAAATAGCTAAAGAAAATGGATCTATTATATCATATGACCCAAATTATCGTGCTCCATTGTGGATTTCAGAAGAAGTAGCTCAAGAACAAATGAGACTTCCCCTTAATCTTGTAGATATAATCAAAATTTCAGATGAAGAATGTGAATTGTTAACAGGTGAAACTGATATTTTTATAGCAGCAGAAATTTTAGTGGCTAAAGGTATAAAAATAGTGGTTATAACTCTAGGAAAAGATGGAGCATTAGTAGGAAATAAAGATTGTGCTGGAACAATTTCAGGATTTATACCTAATAAAGTGGCAGATACAACAGGAGCTGGAGATGCATTTTGGGGTGGATTTTTATATTCTATATATACAAGTGGTAAGTCTTTAGAGCAAATAACTTTTGATGAACTATGTAAATATGCTAAATTTTCAAATGCAGTAGCTAGTTTATGTGTTGAAATTTTTGGAGCAATTAAAGCCATGCCAACTTTAGAAGAGGCTAAAAATAGAGCTAACAACTAAAAATTTAAAAAATGTTTAATTATGGAAGCTCAAAATAGCGTATTTGTCAAAATAATATTTTTAGATGCAGGATACAGAGCTCTTGCATCTTTTTTAATGTTAAATAGTTTTAGTTCAAAACAAAGGTTTTTAGTCTAACTGATTGTCTTATAAATATTATAAAAGTGGATATACTAGACATATTAATTCAATAACATTTGGAGGTGCAATAATGAAAATGTGGTCAAAACTACTTACAACTATTTTATGTTCAACATGTATTTCTTCTCAAAGTTGGGCAACAAAATTACCCAATCCAGATTTAACTTTACCAGAAAAGTATGCTGACATTTTAATTAATTCTTATGGAGCTCAAAATGTGCAATATGCATTAATTAAAGATGGAAAATTTGTAGTTTCAGGTGCTAGAGGAATTAATGATAAGAAAAATCATACTCAAATCACCACAGAAAATATTTATCCAATAGCATCAATCAGTAAAATATATACTACTGCTGCAATTATGAATTTAGTAGAAGAAGGAAAAATAAATTTAGATGAACCAATTATAACATATATGCCCGACTTTAAAATGAAAGATGAACGTTATAAAAACATTACTCCAAGAATGCTATTAAATCATTCCTCTGGACTTATGGCGACAAATCTTGAAAATGCATTTTTATATGATATTGATACAACTAATCATGATATTTTATTAAATGTTTTACAAAATCAACGATTAAATGCAAATCCTGGAGAATTTTCAGTATTTTGTAATGAAGGATTTTCTTTAGCAGAAATATTAATCGAAAGAGTAAGTGGATTAAGTTTTACAGAATATATTAATAAATATATTACAGAGCCTTTAGAGCTAGATATTACAACAACTCCACAAGATGATTTTAATATGGATATAATAGCAAATCTGTCTGTTCCAATTGGTTATTTTGGTTATGCAGCATTAGGTGCTAAAGCAGAAGTAATTAATGCTCTTGGAACAGCTGGAATATATACTAATGCACAAGAGCTATGTCTATTTGCTGAGATATTTTTAGATGAAGGAATATTAACTCAAGAATCTATTGATTTAACAGGCTCTGCTCAATATTTAGAAGGAATGTGGCATGATAATGGAAAATCCATAATAGAATATGGGCTTGGTTGGGATAATGGTGCATTATCTCCTTTCAACGAACAAGGAATTAAAGTGTTAAGTATAGCTGGTGACAGTGCACATTCACATGCAAGTTTATTAGTAGTTCCTCAATATGATATTGCAGTTGCTGTACTTTCTACAGGCGGTTTTAGTTCAGGAAGTATAATAAATTTATCAATGGCTAGTCAACTTTTATTAGATGAATTAATAAAAGATGGAGCAATGCAACCTCCAACATTGCCACAACGTATCGTTCCAACTAATCCTATAGAAGTTCCAGATAAATATTTAAAATATAACGGATTTTATATAAATGATTCATTGGAATGTAAAATTGATATAGATAAACATGGGATATTAAAAATAACTCTACCAAATTTACCTTATTTCCCTTCTCAAAAACTTTGGTATCAAGGTAATGGAATATTTATAGATCCAACTGGCAATGCTCAATTTGAATTTGTGGAAGAAGAAAATGGACATACGTATTTAAAGTCTACTTATTTGATAGATGCAGGATTTTTTCCTTTGACAAATACTGGATATCAATATCAAAAATTAGAACCTATTTCAATATCTGATAAGATAGAAAATGTTTGGAAAAATAGATTAGGTAAAAAATATTATATGTTAGATATACCATATAATGGATTAACATATGCATATCAGCTCCCAAATATAATAATGCCGTCTCAAATGCCTGTAAAAGGATATTTTGATAGATGGAAAATATTAGACAATAATAATGTAATAAGTGTTCTACAAATTCCGCAAGCTTATGGAAGAGATGCTGAAGATGCTCAATTTTATATACAAGATGGAATTGAATATATGAAAAGTAACAAAGGTCTTTATGTAGAAGAAGAGGCAGTTAAACCATTAGCCGATGGAACTTATACAATTGCTGATAATGGTTATGCTCAATATTTTAAATCCTCTGATAAAGACAAATCTTTATCTGTAACTATAGATGGAGCTGGCATATTGGCAGTTTATAATAACTCTTATGGATGTGTTTATAGCTCAATGTTGGAAGATGCTCGAACTGTAGAATTGCCTGCAGATGCAACAGTTGTCATTGCTGGAGATGCCGGTACAACATTTAATATTACTGTAAATTAACAAATATTTAAATAGGTCATAAATATGTTCTTTATTTATTATTTTTAAAATATATTGTATTTTAATGTGTTATATATTAAAATTAATAATGAATTTGAGATAAGAAAAGGGGATGTATTTATGACTCTAATTATAGACTATCTTTTAAGCATGCTAAAATATAGTATAGTTTTTACACCTATATATATTATTTTTAGAATCCAATATTTAAAAAAAGTTAAAACAGTAAATATTTATCGAGAAATCACATTATTACTATTTATAATTTATTTAATCAGTATAGCATCTCAAACAATAATTCCTGAATGGAATATAAGTAATGGTAGGTTACATATAAATTGGAGAATAGACTTTATTAATCAGATAAATTTAATCCCATTTAAAACAATAGGGATGTATTTAACAAATATAGAAACAGATATAATTGCTCTTTATAATATATTAGGTAATACGATATTATTTTCGCCATTTGGAGCATTTTTGCCTATGTTATGGAAAAAATTTGACTCACTTAAAAGAGAATTGTTAATAGCATTTTTAATCACTTCGCTCATAGAATGTATGCAAATATTTTTAAATAGAACGGTTGATATTGATGATATAATTTTGAATATAGTAGGAATTATTTTTGGATATGCAATTTTTATAATTTTAAAAAGTTCAAAAAAATTTCTATATTTTATAAATAAAATTCGATTTTCTTAGAGCTCCTTAAAAATAAAGGAGCTTTGAGCTTTTTGTTGTAGATATTATTTATTTTTCCTATCATAAGCAGCTTGTTTAAGTTCTGCAAGCTCATAAATATCAAATTTTTCAATAGTAGATAAATACTCGTTCCAATTTTCGTCATTTAATTCTCTTGCTCCTGTTATAAAATCAACCATAGATTGATCAAGATAAAGGTCAAGAGAAGCTGTTATATCTACAATACGTCTCGATTCTTCAGTAGTTTGTGATAAATTCAAAAGCATTTTAGTGGGGTCTTGACCATACGGAATATAATCTTCAATTGAAGATATATATAAAATCTGCTCTATGTCTTCATCTGCATTTTCTTTAGCTGCAAACCATAAATCGTAATCAGCTGGTTGATAATCTGATCCCATTCTATTCCAACTTATATCTTGAATAGCATCTTGGTCATTTCTTATATATTTTGCAGGCTCACCAATATAATTAACAGCTCCTTCTGGAGCATCATCATATCCACCAGCTCCTTTTACTCCCAATATCATTTCTAATGCTCCTTGTTCAGTAAACATATAGTCAAATACACGCATGACTACTTCGGGATTAGTGCATGCATTTGTAATAGACATAGTAGAGCCACCAAAATCAGGAGTAATATTTGCAGACTTCACTCCTTCTGGACCTGTAAGAGGTGGAATTGGAACATATTGTGTCCATCTTTCTACATTTACAGTGCTACAAAAAACTGAAGTTGACCCTGCTGGAGCAGCTCCTAATAAAGCAATATCTGGATTTGAACCTAATTTTGCAAATTGGTCTTTGGTTTGAGTGAATGTTAATGGGTCTATTAGCTCTTCCTCATATAATTTATTCATGTATTTTAAAAATTCTTTCCATTCATCAGTTGCTTTGATAGGATAAACTTTATCATTTTCATCTAAATTAAAATATCCTGTACCTGATAGAGCAGGTATAAATGCATTTAATAAATATGGAATAGGATTTGATCCCCAACCACCTTTCATAACAGCAGAAAATGGTACTTCATCATTTGGATCACCATTTCCATTTGCATCTTGCTCTTTAAAAGCTTTTAATACTTTATAAAATTCATCTGTAGTTGTAGGTATGTCTAAATTTAAATTATTCAACCATTCTTGATTTAACCACATTTTATGGTCAGCTAAATTTCGTGGAGATTTTCCTATTCTAGGAATACAATAAATATTTCCATCTTCTAATGTCCAAGTTTCTTTTATTATAGGATTTTCATCCAGAGCTTTTTTAATATTTGGAGCATATTTATCTATTAAGTCATTTAGTGGCAGAAATATTCCTTGCTGTCCATATAATAATAATTCAGATGGACCAAGCCACATATCTAATATTACATCGGTATAATCTCCACCTGTCATCATAACATTAAATTTTTGTCTTTTATCCACATTAGTTGGTTCTACATATTCAAGCGTAACGCCTGTTAAGTCCTCTAATCGTTTAGAGAATTGATTAATTTCAGGATTATATGTAGTAACACTTGTTCTAATTGGAGCAAATACAGAAAAAGAATCTGTTTTTCCTTCTTTAACAATAGGATATTCTCCTATTGGAGTATAAATATCGCTCTTATCAGTAACTGTTATATTGGTTTGCGTTCCACCACAGCCTACTAATATACT
>LJHE01000025.1 GCA_001983555.1 Candidatus Epulonipiscioides gigas | reverse complement strand
TGCCTCATTTTAATAGAAGAAATCACCAAAGGTGCAGGTTGGTTTAGGGTGAGAATTTCTTGATATCAAAAGACTTTTTCAGTGGCTTCTATAGAGGTGGGAGAATTCTTGCTAGTTTTAGTTAAATCACGAATTTATTTATGTTTAATATTGGTATTATTTACATGTTATTATCTTGGCTAACTATCACAATTTTATCATGTCTAATTTTATCTCACTAGAGTATAAAAAAAAATAGACTATAGACAATCACCTACTGTTTATGTACTTTTTCAAAATCTCAGCAATTATACAATTATTTATAAATTTTTTTGTTGATGAATTTGTAATTTTGCTCTATAATAATTTAGATATAGAAAATTTAAAATGGGGTGGATTTATGGAAATTATAATGAATGAAGTTTTAAATTTCGTCAGGGAAAACGAAGTTAAATTCATTCGGCTTGCTTTTTGTGATATATTTGGGACACATAAAAATATTGCTATTATGCAGCCAGAACTTGAAGGCGCATTTTTAAACGGAATTAGAATAGATGGTAGTAAAATTTTAGGTTTTATCAATGAAGATTTATTTTTATATCCTGATCCAACAACATTAAGCGCCATGCCTTGGAGACCAGAACCAGGATGTGTTATAAAGTTTTATTGTGATATAAAGCTAAAAGATGGAACTAATTTTGACTTGGATAGTCGTAAAATTTTAAAAACAGCACTTAAAAACTTAAGCAAAATGGGGTATGGAGCATTAAGTGCAACAGAATGTGAATTTTATCTTTTCAAACAAAATGAAAATGCTGAGCCTACTTTAATACCAGTTGATAATGGTGGTTATCTCGATGTAGCTCCTGTTGACAAAGGAGAAGATGTAAGACGTGAAATCTGTCTATTACTAAATCAAATAGGAATTGTTCCGCAAAGTTCACATCATGAAGCAGGACCTGGACAAAATCAAATTGATTTCAAATATTTAGATCCTCTAACTTCAGCTGATAATTTAATTACATTTAAAAGTATTGTAAAAACTACAGCAATACGTCAAGGACTTTTTGCATCTTTTATGCCAAAACCATTAAAATTAGAAAACTCTAATGGTTTAAATATTAATATTTCTCTTATTAAACATACGACCAAGCTTGATCAATTGCAGGAAATAGAAACTGAGATAGAACAATATTTTATAGCAGGTATACTAGAAAAAGCTCAAGAAATAGCATTATTTTTACATCCAATAGTTAATTCATATGATAGGGTAATTAAAACACAATTTATTACTAAAAATCAAGATGCTAGTTTCAAATGTAGAAATATTGGTCCATTAGCTAATCCTTATATAGCATATGCTCTTATTATACAGGCTGGTATTTGGGGAATAAAAAATAAGTCAAAAATAAAATATATTACTTTGCCAAAAACGTTAAAACAATCAATAGATTTTGCCAAAAGCTCTAATTTTGTAAAAGGAGTTTTAGGTGAACATTTTGCAAAAAAATTTATATCATTAAAAGAAAAAGAGCTAGAAATGTATAAAAATACTAGCCGAGAAACCTTCTATATGAATGAATATTTTCTGAAACTATAATCAAGAGGTGATCAAATGCGAAATGTATTGATGGTTTCAAAAGTTAATCCTAGTAAAAATTTTTTATCAACTATATTACCTGTTGCTCTTTATAAAGATTTATATACAAGCAATTCTGCTGTAGAAGCTAGACAAATGCTATTAGAAAGAACTATAGATTTAGTGATTATAAATATGCCATTAAAAGATGAAACAGGGGAAAATCTTGCAAAAGATATTGCATATTTAAAGTCAACACAAGTAATATTAATTGTTAATGCAGATTATTATGAAGGTATTGCAAATATTGTTGAAGAATTGGGTGTTATTTTAGTTACAAAGCCTATCAATAAAAAAGTTTTAGAAACATCTATTAGGATAGCAAATGTAACATGCAATAGACTTAAACTATTAGAAAAAGAAAACATTGATTTAACACATAAAATAGATGATATACGAATTATAAGCCGTGCAAAATGTATATTAATTGAAGTTAAGGGGATGACTGAAATGCAAGCACACAAATATATAGAAAAAGAGGCAATGAATCTTAGAAAAACAAGAAAAGAAGTAGCACAAACTATCATTAAAAACTATGGATAAGTACAAATAAAAAGGAGAGCTGTATGAATAAATTTATTTTTGTTACAGGTGGAGTTGTCTCAGGACTAGGAAAAGGTATAACTGCTGCAAGTCTTGGTAGAATTTTAAAATTACGTGGATTAAAAGTTAGTGCTCAAAAATTAGATCCTTATATGAATATAGATCCAGGCACAATGAGTCCTTATCAGCATGGTGAAGTTTTTGTTACAGAAGACGGAGCAGAAACAGATTTAGATCTCGGACATTATGAAAGATTTATAGATGAAAATCTTAATAAGTTTTCAAATTTAACATCTGGAAAAATTTATTATGAAGTTTTAAACAAAGAACGAAATGGAGGATATCTTGGTCAAACTGTGCAAGTCATTCCTCACATTACCAATGTAATAAAAGAGTTTATATATAATAGTGCAAAGAATACAGATATACTTATCACAGAAATAGGAGGGACAACAGGAGATATAGAAATTCAACCTTTCCTTGAAACGATTAGGCAAATATCTCTTGAAGTTGGTAATGAAAATTGCTTGTTTATACATTTAACGCTTGTTCCTTATATTAAATCTAGCGGAGAGCACAAAAGTAAACCCACTCAACATTCTGTAAAAGAGCTTAGAGCTATGGGGATATCTCCAGATATAATAGTTGCACGAGCTGATGAAGAAATTCCAGAGGATATTTTAGAAAAAATATCTCTTTTTTGTAATGTCCGAAAAGATTGTGTAATTGAGAATATAACTTTACAATCATTATATGAAGCTCCTTTAATGCTCCATAAAAATGGTCTTGATAATGCTGTATGTCGTACATTAAAATTGCATACTAAATCACCTGACCTTACTGAATGGAAAGAAATGGTAGAAAAAATTTACACTGCAACACAAGAAGTAAATATTGCAATTGTTGGAAAATATGTAAAACTACATGATGCATATTTATCAGTTGCAGAAAGTCTTAGACATGCAGGTTATCAACTTGGAACAACAATAAATATAAGTTGGATTGACAGCGGAGAAATTACAGAAAGTAATATTAATGAAACTTTAAATAATATTGATGGAATTGTTATTCCAGGTGGATTTGGAGATAGAGGTATTTCAGGTAAAATTTTAACTTGTCAATATGCTCGAGAAAATAATATTCCACTTCTTGGAATTTGTTTAGGTATGCAAGTGGCAGTAATTGAGTTTGCAAGAAATATTCTTGGATTAAACGATGCAAATTCAACAGAATTTGATGAATTTACAGAAAATCCAGTAATCCATATTATGGAAGAACAAAAAAATATTACTGATAAAGGTGGGACAATGCGTCTTGGTAGCTATGATTGTAAAATTCGAAAAAATACATTGCTCAAATGCCTCTATAATCAAGAAGAAATTAAAGAGCGTCATAGGCATAGATATGAATTTAATAACTCATATAGAAAACAATTGGAAGAAAAAGGACTTGTAATTAGTGGATTGTCACCTGATGGAAATTTGGTTGAAGTGGTTGAAGTTCCAGCACATAACTTTTATATTGCTACACAATTTCATCCTGAATTTAAAAGTCGTCCCAATAAACCACATCCACTTTTCTTAGGACTAATAAGTGCTAGTCTTAAATTTAAACAAACTAAAAATAATTATTAATTGGAGGATATTATGAATTTTTGGAAGATGAATGGAATTGGAAATGACTATATATATTTTAACTGCTTAGAAAAAGAGATAAATAATCCAAGTGAAATTGCTATAAAATTGTCTAATCGTAATTTTTCTATAGGTGGAGATGGTATAGTTTTAATATGTTCATCAAAGATAGCAGATGCAAAAATGCGTATGTTTAATGCAGATGGCAGTGAAGGTAAAATGTGTGGCAATGCTATTCGCTGTGTAGGTAAATATCTTTATGATAATAAAATAATAGACAAAACTGAAATTACTATAGAGACATTGAGCGGAATTAAATATTTGTCGCTCAATATTAAAAATGGAGCAGTAGATATCGTTAGAGTTGATATGGGAGCTCCTATTTTGACACCAAAAGATATTCCTGTAAATTTAAATGGTGATATAATCGTAAATAGAGAAATTTTAATTAACAATACGACATATAATATAACATGTGTATCAATGGGTAATCCACATTGTGTTGTATTTGTTGATGACATAGATGCACTTGAACTTGAAAAGATTGGTCCAATGTTTGAAAAAAATCCAATTTTTCCAGAAGGTGTAAATACAGAATTTGTACAAATTATAAATGATAACGTTTATAAAATGCGAGTTTGGGAACGTGGAAGCGGAGAAACACTTGCTTGTGGCACTGGAGCATGTGCTGCTAGTGTTGCTTGTGTCTTAAATAATTATGCTCAAATGGATAATGATATTACAATTCAACTTCGAGGTGGAGACTTAACAATAAAATATACTTCTAACACCGTGTTCATGACGGGAAGTGCAACAAAATCTTTTATTGGGGACATTGAGATTTAAATTCAAAATATAGAAAATTTTAACTTTAGGATTTAATATTCTTTTTAAATCCTAAAAAGATTTGTTCTTTCTGTATGATACAGTGTTACATTTTCGGGAATTATATATTTGCTCATTTTAAGAAGAAACAGAGATGAATAGGAGATGAATATGTATAAGAGTTTAAAAAACCGTACAATGGAATACCAAAAAAAAGAAAATTTAATCGTATCAACAGATAATATTTTATGTTTACATGGAATTTTAACTTTAGAAGAAGCAAGTCAACACCTTAACATACCTCAAGATTTAGTTAAACAAATTTGGGAAACAGGGGATAACACCCTACTAGTAAAATACGTAGAACAAAATACATATGGTAAAAAAGATTTATAACTGGATATTATGGCCTAGCTCAAATTTGAGTTAGGCTTTTTGAATTTGCTCTTAGCTTCTAAGGAAAAATATAATAACAAAGATATATTTAAAATATTAAGTAGATTTTATTAAAATATTATGTTATAATTAACAAGTATTAAGTGTTAAAGTAAATTCTATATGTAGGAGGTATTCATGAAAAAAACAGGTTTTATATTAGCATTATTAGCGTTAATGACAGGGTGTGCTAGTAATACTGAATCAACAATTAGTGTAACAGAAGAAACACCTATTGAAATATCAGAAGAGAGTACAAAAGAAATTATTGAAGATCAAGAAGTAGTTGAAGCAGTAAAAGAAGTCGTAGAATCAGTAGAGCAAAATAGAGAGGAGTCAAAAGAAGTGATTGAAGAAAAGAAAGAAGAAGTAAAAGAGGAAAGAACTGAGCCTATGGAGCTACATGTTTATTCAAATGAAATTCCGTGGAATGAGGATGCTCTTAAAACTATAGAAGTTTCAGAAGATACATATGTAAGCTTAAATGAAGCTATTAGTAATGCCATAGAAGGAGATACAATTATAGTTCATGAGGGGATTTATCGTGAATTATTAAAAATAACTAAAGATAATATTACAATTAAAGCAAACGAAGGCGACTATGTTCTCATATCTGGAAATGAGCTTGTTACAGGTTTTGTTCCAGAACCAACAATGCCTGGAGTTTATGTTGCAGATGTGCCTGCAAATTATAAAGAAACTACATTAAAATATAGTCAAGTTTTTGCAAATGGAAATTATCAAAACATGGCGAGATTTCCAAACTTAGTAGTTGATGATTATATGGCTCCAATGGAAGAAGGTGGAGGATACGGAAATCTCACTAATATTTATAAGCCAGCTGGTGGAACAGAAGGATTTGTAACATTTGAAGATGGAACTTTACCAGATGTAGATTTAACAGGAGCAGTATTTAGAGGTCTTATCGGTAAAAATAGAGAATATGTTTTTGGTGAGGTATTATCCTCAGAGGGGAACACAGTTTCATTTAAAGGATTAACTAAAAACGCTTGGAGTCAAACTGCTGAAATAAAAAATAAAAATCACCACTTTGGATTTGGTTTTGTAACCCATAAAAATTTAATTGATATACCTGGTGAATGGTTTGTGGAAAATAGAAAGTTATACTATATGCCAGATGGGGATATTAAAGACTTAGAAATTGAGATGCAAGTAAGACAACAAGTTCTACAAATGAACAATGTAGAAAATGTAACATTAGAAAATATTAATTTTGTTTCAGGTAATGCACAAATAAAAGGAACAAATGTAGCCAATGTCGATAATTGTACATTCAGATATTTACAGCCATTCTATATAATAGCAGGTTATGGCATGGGTGATTCTGCTCAAACTGGTATTTATATTGAAAATGGCAAAAATATTACATTTAGAGATACCTACGTTGGACATACTTGGGGCAATGGTGTTTATATGTTTGGTGGTGAAAATAATTCTTTCTACAACTGTATTTTTGAGGATATAGGTTGGGTCGGGACATTTACAGCTGGCATTTATAGCTCTGCTAATAATACTTATATAGAAGATTGCTCATTTAAAGATAATGGAAGATTTCAAATTAGAGTAGATAAAGATATTAAAATTGACATATTGCATTCATCATTTGAGCGTGCTATGGAACTTGGAGAAGATGCAGGTCCACTTGAATTTACGAGCACTGGAAAGATTGCTCCGCTAGATCTTGGTGGTTCTGAAATTGCGTATAATAAAGTATTTGATTTGTTTGGAATGCCTATAAGCTCTAGCGGTAATGGTCTCGATAGACAATTTGTTGTGGCATTTTATATGGAAGATGTAAACAATTATACTGCTCATCATAATTTGGTATATAATGTACCTGCTTCAGGGCAAGTATATAATACCGAAGCTGCATTTTTATATCTTGGACCTAGATATAATCAAATGACTAAACCAGTTAATTATTATAATAATACTGTTTGGAACTATGATAAAAATGTCAATATTTGGAATATAGAAATAGAAAACTTTGAGGAGCTAAAAGCAGGTGGCTTAAAACAAGAAGGCAATAGTGGTAGCATGGATGATGGTCATTTTGCAAATAATATATTTAATGATGGTAGTTTTAGCTTGAGTTGGTATAACCAAGACCTCACTGCAACAGGAGGAAAAATCAAAAATTATAGTGCTCCGGAAAATAATTGGAAAGATATAGATACTATGGATATGGATGAATATTTTGAGCATGTTGCTCATGAAGAGATTGGATACTTCTTTAATCCACAAACCAATTTAATAATAGATAGAGCAACAGGTGCATCAAATTATGTTGATGTTAACACTGGTGACTTTAATTTAGCTGAAAATTCGCCAGCTAAAAATGCAGGTACACCTATAGAAGGAATTACTTCATCTAATACACCAGATCTCGGAGCATTAGAAGGTAGCGATTACGTATTGTCAGCAGGTGCTACGCTCCAAGTTCCGAATTTTAAAGAAGTTAGATAATACTTTAGATGAACAGAGCTATATGCTTTGTTCACCTTTTTTTGTTTTAACTCCCTTAATAGAATAAAAAAATATTTTTATTGTTTTTGTCTCTTTGCACGTTTACATTTGTTCTGGCAATATGTATAATCTAGTTGTGCTTGTGTGGCAAAAACTATATCCTCAACAACATATGCAACTTTAATGACTTTTTGGAACAAATCCATCCACATCCCATCAGATGTATATGTTTTTGCTCGTGCATTCTTTTTTTCAACTTCAATTTTTAGTTCTATATAATACTTTAGAAAATTCCATAAATAATAGTTTTCGTCTTTATAGTTATTAATAATCTCTAATCCTAAATATAATATCATATTAAATAAATTAATCTGATATACATCATATATATTCACATTATATATCATTAATATAAATTCTTGATATGCCTGCTCATAGTCTTTAAGATTTATATAACATTGGATTACGTCGCTCCATTTAGAAATAATTTCTTGAGAGCAATCAGTTTTCCGACTAATTTCTAATAAGGCATGTAATGGATCAGGGTCATCAATATTTGCCAGGCGATTAAAATTTATAAGTTGCTCATATGTTACAATGTTCCAACATAATACAGTTTTTTTCCATAGATTTATAAGCTCTGCAGCCTCTGAAAACGCATTAATATCAACAGCTATTGTAAAGCTTGTAAATATATCATTAATATCAATTTTTATATGTTTTGCAACATATCCACCGCACCAACAATCAAAATTGGATTCTTTAGCCTCAGTAAACAATTTTTCATATTGATTATTGCGATTATATTTAAGTAATAAATGCGTTAAAAGTGGAAGCACTGAACCTACACCTTGAAATGGAGCTCTGTGTCGCCAATGTACTTCTAATTCAAATAAATTTTTTATAATTATTTCATCATCAATATTATTAAAGTATAAATAATACGCTATTTTAACTCTATTGATGTAATTCACATCAGTAAGTATTTCGTCTTCATAATCGAATTCCACATACTTTATTTGTTGAGGTAGATATTTTACATTTGAATAATCACCACTTTGCACTTCGTCAAATAAATATTTTTGATCATTTATTAATTTCTCGATAATTGGTTTATACATATTTAATCACCTTTCTACTAAATGTTTTAAATAAAATTAATTGTTTCATTATATGTAAGGGCTGGGTTATTGCCCTCTCGATTATTTTAAAATTCTAACACTTTTAACATAATTTTGAGCATAATAGGGACTGTTTAAATTACTTATCATAACACCATTTGTACTTGCTGAATGAATAAATTTATTATTATTCATATATATTCCAACATGAGATATATTACCATTGTTAGAACCATTTGTATCAAAGAATACTAAATCACCTGTTTTAAGCTCTGTTTTGTCAATATCATTCCCATCATGTGCTTGTTGATAAGAAACACGACTGATTTTTATACCAAATGCATCATAAACTTCTTTTGTAAAACCCGAGCAATCAACACCTCTAGTTAAACTATTTCCCCCCCAAACATAAGGCGTTCCAATAAAATTAAGACCATAATTAATAATTTGTTCTGCTTTTGTAAAAGTATTAGGTATACAGTCTTGATGTTGCGTATCAACATAAGCTGAATTTATCCATGCTAAATCATCTTCATATTTAATTTGATACCAATCGGCGGTTTGCCCCAAAATTCTAACCTCATTAATATCAACAGTGTCAATAATGTTTGAGCTTAAATTAGGGTTTTTTCTAATATTTACATCAGTTGCATTGACAGCTCCACTAAATCCAAGAGAGCTTGGAAAAAGTGCTTCTTGTGCAAATGTTGCAATACTAATGAAAAAAATAAATACACCAATTAAAAATGCTTTTTTCATGACTTATTTCTCTCCTAAAATAATAAAAGTTTTATAAATTTGCTCACAATTGTCATTATGGATAGAAAATCAAAAAATTATGCATAAAAGATTGAAAAAAAATTAGAAATATTTACCAAGAATATTTGTGAAGTTGTCCTTTATCTTCTAAATTCAAGAAATCGTGTTGTCTTAAAGCTTCATATAAAATCACAGATACGCTATTGGCTAAATTTAAAGAGCGAATATCAGTAAGCATTGGAATTCTAATAGAAGTTTCTTTATAGTCGAGCAAAATCTCTTCGGGGATACCCGCACTTTCTTTCCCAAACATAATATATGCCTCTTCTTCATATTTTATATCAGTATATTTTTGTTTAGATTTTGTTGTAGCCATATATATTTTAGGAAAATTATTTTTTTCCAAAAAATCTTTAAAATCTGTATATCTTTTTATATTTAGTTTGTCCCAATAATCAAGCCCTGCACGACGTACATGCTTTTCATCTAGCCTAAAACCAAGCGGTTCAATAAGATGAAGAGCTGTCCCTGTAGCTGCGCAAGTTCTTGAGATTGCTCCTGTATTATGTGGAATTTCTGGTTCTAAAAGTACAATATTCATATTTTGACCTCATTAATTATAAATTTGTCAATATATTAACATTTATTACTAGAAAATTCAATCTATTTTATAATTACTTGATAATTTTTTTACAAGACTATAGAGCATCTTATGCTCATCAATGCATAAAAAAAAGAGCAAGTATTATTGACTCCTTGCTCTTCGTTTAGATTTTAAATGGGTTTAATTTCTATATTTTTAATACTAATTTGTCCTTTATCTTCAGGACCTGCTCCATATATTCTAATACATCGCAAATTAGCATCTGCTTCATATGGTTCTAATATATCATAAGTTTTTATTCCTTCTTCAAGTGGTATTATTGTAGAATGAGTAAAAATATTAGGGTCTTTTGCAAAACCTCTTTCACTTCGTACACTATCAATTAATACTTTGAGCTGTACATCTTTATTATAATTCTCTAAAGTAATTTTTAACATATAATTTTTATCCATTATTAATCTTGGAAATACAGGATTTCTAACGCCTATATAATTGTTTAATGTGTATAAAATACCATCATCTTTATGAGTTGCATCATTGCCATCTGTCAAAAACCAAAAATCATTATCTTTAGTAAAATTCCAAATTCTGCTTGTGAGAATAGACTGATGATTGTCTTCAGGGATAATTAATTTGCCATCTTCTGCAAACTCAAGCTCCATTACACCGATACCTCTATAGTATATATTTATATCATGCATTTCATATGACAGATAAGGTTTTCCATTAAATATAAAGAAATCATTGTGATGTCCTCCTGGAAACTGTCCAACAAAAGTATATGGTCCTCTTAATTTGTCTGACATAGCATACTTATCTCCACAGGCAAGATAATATCTTCCATTGTGTTTAAATACGGTTGATTTATCTCCCATGGGAACAGGCTTACCCTCATTATTTATTACCTGAACGTGTTGAGGTTGCCCATCAAGAGAAATCATATCGTCAGCCAAATCAACACAATAATATTTACCTGCTCCAAAGAAAATTGTATATTTACCATCTTCTTCATATACACAAGGATCATAAGATTTTGTAGGAGCAAATCCATCTGGAATAAGTGGTTTGCCTAATACATCTTTAAAAGGGCCTACTGGACTCTTAGATGTCATTACACCTATACTATATGTCAAATTAGAGAAATACCAATAAAAAGTATCATCTTTTTTTACAATATGTCCAGCAAAACAATTATCTTTTTCACCAATATACGTATCTTTTGGTAAAATATCAGCTTCATATCTCCAGTTTACTAAATCATCTGATGATATTATGCTCCATTTGTGCATTCTACAAAAATCTTCTATACGTGTACTCTTATCCCGTCCACAAAAAAGGTATACTCTACCATCATGTAGTACTGCATGTGGGTCTGCATATCCTTCGCCAGGAAATATATTTCTATTAATTACCATAATTTCATTTCTCCCTTTTTAAGCTTTAAGTTTAAAAACTTATTTTATCATGCAACACAGTTAGTTTGTAGGGTTGCGTTAAATATTATAGGACAAACGCACGAAAATTTATAATCCCATTTGTATGTAAAAATTAGTTTTTTTAAATTTTTATTAATTTATATATAAATCTAGCCTGCAGTTGATAGAAAATCTTTTTAACTTTGACCATCTCTCCATTCCACTTCCCGCTATACCCTAATTATTATAATTCCTTCCTTGAACAACATACACATCATCGAACCAATCTGAGTAATCATTGATATTATGTGCAATAACAATGAACATACACTTAAGATTATGTATATTTGATAAAAATCTCTCTATTGTCACATTGTTCATGGCTGAAAAAGGTTCGTCAAGTAAAAGAACTGATTTTTTACTACAAAGTGCTCTTAATAGTCCAATAACCTGTTTTTCTCCCCCGCTAAGATTATTACTTGTTATATTTTCCTTGATCCGTTGAATTAATTCTTCTGGAAAATATGTTTCATATAGCATTAAGTCTTTATCATCATATGTCCCATATATTGTAACATTATCATAATAACTTGCCTCAAATATAACAGGTTGCTGTGGAACATATTCATTTAATGATCTAATATCAATTTCACTCAATTTATCATATTCTATTATTCCAGTGTTAGGCTTATAAAAACCCATCAACATTCGGAATAAAACACTTTTCCCAGCTCCATTATCACCAATTATTAAATACTTGTTTGGGTAAATAAACTCCATATTAGGAATTTTAATTTCAACTTGACCAAACTTTTTAGTTACATTTTGCACTTCTATTTTTTCAATTACTGTTAGGCATTCTACTAAGCTGTTAGTCTTTTCTTTAATAATATCCTGTAACTTATTTTGAATTCCTTTTACTGCTTTGATTCTCCCTATATTTAGATTCAATTGATAAATTGGTTCAGTAAACTGAGTACTATATGTAAATGCTACAGTTGCCATACCGATTGTTATATCGCCAGAGTATAATAATAATGCAATCGTTGCAAACGAAATAACTGAGACAAAATCTACCGCACCACCATTTAATACCATCGCAAAGCTGTTTAACTTACGAAAATACATATTGTCAGCTAAAATTGAATCCAATTCTTTTTCGTGAATGCATTTAATTTTAGTAGTGCTACATTTATCTAATACATCATGTGCTTCAAGATAGGTTTTAATTCTAAATGTATATTTACCTATGTTTTTTAAATAGGTACTATTTCTTTTTGACAATTCTGTAGCTGTTATTTGCGGTATAAAAACAGCTAAACTAGATCCAGTTATAATAACTGCTGCAATTGATACATCTACAAATATAACCAAAGATATACCAAACACTATTATCATGATTATTGAACGATAAAGTGCCAATGTAGGACTCAAATAATTTTGGCACATTTCAGTAATATCATTCGCCTGCATAGACAAATATTCTCCTATATCATATTTGTGATAATCTTCATAATCTTTTTCAATTACCGCATTAAAAAAATCTTTTTTTATGTATTTTTCAAATTTTATTCTCCTGTAATCTGCAACTCTATTAGAAAAATAACATGTTAATAAATTTAGAAAAAAGAATATAGTGTAACAAGTTATAAGGGTTTTGATAGTTGAACTTCCTTCTAAATAGTGATCAACTAAATAACCTGGTAAAAGTAATGACACAGATATTAATAATGTTTCTAAACAATATAAAATCAGGCTAAGCCCTAGATATCCTTTAATTTTAAATAAATATTTATGCATATTTTATTATGAGAACTTACACTTTACTTTCTAAGTTCTGTATCCTCCCTATTCTATATTTTAATATTGCGAAGTTATTTAATTTAGTTTTTAAAAATTTTTATTAATTCATATATATATAAATCTGGTCTGCAGTTGATAGAAAATTTTTTTAACTTACCACTCATTGGTTTTCCCATGTCTAATAATTTTAGTATGCTCAACGCCCATTTTCTTATTATATTCATATTTTTATTTGCTATGACATCTAGTGTTAGTAACTGTTATTAATAAATATAAAATAAATAAAAATATTTCTGTAAATACGTTTAAATCTTCTTGTTTTAGGCTATACTGAAATATAGTTTAGAGTAAAGGGGTATTTATTATGTATAAAATATCAGATTTTAAATAGAAGCTATTTGTAAAAGATTTAATACAAAGATAGTGATTGTATCAACTGAAGTAATACAAAAAAGTATGGAAGAAGAATTAGCAGAAGATTGATGTGCAATAATACACTCATTTTTAGTGGGAAATTATAAAATAAATGATTGTCTGCATAAAGCAACAAGACTATTAGTGAATTATTTAGTATCTAAGCAAATATCGATATTAATAATAGGATAGAATAAAGGCTGGAAACAAAACACTGATATGGGAACAGAAAATAATCAAAAATTTTATAATGTACCATTTTATAAATTTAAGAAAATGCTAAAATATAAGAAGAAATATTTAACTAAAAAAGGAGTGTGGAACGAGAAAATATTCTCAGACTGCATAGAGGTGTACAGTACGCTATTATTAAGAAATTTTTAATATAAATAGGATTTTGCATTTTTCGTAAAATCTTGAACTGTTATATATTCTATTTGTGCTCAGTTAAATATTATAAATTGTTATTGAACTCCACATATTTATCATAATTTATTAATCATTACCAAACACGCCGTAAAGCCCCTTGCTTTAGCTATGGGGATATAAGGCGATATTTTTTTAGAAAAACTTGTATTAATTTATGATATAATAGATAATACTAGACATGGAAAAATTATATAAATCAAATAAAAATATAGTATACTCCTGTAAATATCATATAGTTTGGTGTCCAAAATATAGAAGAAAAGTATGGAGCTGTTAAGTTAAAATGAAAAATAAAATTAAATGTCAAGATATAATTTTATAAATTTGCAAGAAATGAAAAATTAAATGTCAAAATAAAAAATAAGCATAGCAAATAAGCCTAAAGGCGGAAAATTTTAAAAATTAGATTAACAACCAAT
>LJHE01000024.1 GCA_001983555.1 Candidatus Epulonipiscioides gigas | reverse complement strand
AAATACTATTAATAGTTATTTTGCTTATGGCAATGATAGTTACAAAATCAAAATCAAATCAAATATTTAAAGAAAAGTCAGCTATAGATATTATAGATACAATGAATCAAGGCATTTTTGTAAATTATTTAACTGAACTTTATAAACATCTTGGTTTTACTGTAAATCTTCCTAATAAAGACGAAAAAAATTATTGTGATATTATAGTCTATAATCGAAAAGGAAAAACATGCATCAAATGTTATAATCATGAAACAGATTTATCAACAGTTGACTTTGGAACTTTTATAAAAAAAAATAATGAACTTAAACGAACTAAATTTATGGTTATAACTAATTCATTCTGTGATGAAGACATAAAAAGCTTTTTGCAAGTTAAAAAAATCGAAGTATTAGAGCGAGGATTTTTACTTGATTCTCTAAATAAACTTCAAGAAGCAGAAGATAAGAAAAAAATTTTATTAAAATTTGCAAAATAACCCACTTGTAGAAGAGGGAGCTTACAAAACTTAAATTTAGAGCAAAGGACTTATTTATTATGATTACAATAGGAGTAACAGGAGGTATAGCCGCATATAAAATTATTGATGTTGCAAGCCTTCTAACAAAAAAAGGATATGAAGTGCAAGCTGTAATGACTAAAAATGCCACTGAGTTTGTAGCTCCATTGACATTTAGTACAATTACATCAAAACCTGTAATAGTAGATATGTTTAAACAAGAAAAAGATGGAGCAGTGTTGCATATTGAAATAGCAAAGAAAACAGAGCTTTTACTGATTGCTCCTGCAACTGCTAATATAATTGCAAAGTTAAAAAATGGACTGGCAGATGACTTTCTCACAACAATGACACTTGCAACAAAATGTAAAGTGGTTATTGCTCCAGCAATGAATTCTAATATGTATACAAATCAGATTGTTCAAGAAAATATAGAATATTTAAAATCAAAAGGCTTTTTATTTATTGAACCTGATAGCGGATTGCTTGCTTGTGGAGATATTGGAATAGGTAAACTGCCAACTGCCGACAAAATTGTTTCATATGTGTTAAAAACAATTGAAGAAATGAATATAAAACAAGACTTGCTAGGCAAAAAATATCTTATAACAGCTGGTAGAACAGTTGAAGCTATTGATCCAATGAGATATTTAAGTAACTATTCAACAGGTAAAATGGGATATGCTCTTGCAACTATGGCACAAAAACGTGGAGCAATAGTAACATTAATTTCAGGTCCTACAAATCTCAAACCACCAGCTGGTGTTACTGTAGTTAATGTACGCTCTGCTATGGAAATGTATGAAGAAGTGCACAAATATTTTAAGGATACTGATGTTGTAATAAAAGCTGCTGCTGTTGCTGATTTTAGACCAAAAGAAGTTCAACAAGACAAAATAAAAAAAGGAGCAGACACATTAACATTAGAACTTATAAAAAATCCTGATATTTTGAAAAGCCTAGGAGATGCTAAAGAAAATCAAATTTTAGTAGGTTTTGCAGCAGAAAGTGAAAATTTGATAGAAAATGCAATTAATAAACTTAACTCTAAGAACCTTGACATAATTGTTGCAAATAATATAAAACAAGATGGAGCAGGTTTTAATACAGATACAAATATTGCTACAATAATAGACAAAAGTGGAAAAATTAACAATCTGTCTAAAATGTCAAAAGAAGAACTTGCAAATATTATTTTAGATAAAACTAGGATGGAGAGATAAAATTGTTACTTGCAATAGATATTGGCAACACTCATATTGTGCTTGGAATTATGAAAGAAGATGAAGTTATTTTAAGTTTTAGAATGACCACTCAAACAGCTAGGACATCTGATGAATATGGAGTTACAATTATTGAACTACTACAAAGTAATGGTATTAATGTAAGAGATATTGAGGATGTTATAGTTTGCTCTGTTGTTCCAAATGTAATGTTTAGTTTAAAAAATAGTATAATAAAATATCTCGAAAGAATACCTTATATAGTTGGAGAAGGTCTTAAAGTTGGTATATTAATTAGAACTGATAATCCAAAAACTGTCGGAGCTGATAGAATAGTAAACTCTGTTGCAGCTTATAATATATATGGTGGTCCTTGTATGGCAATAGATTTTGGAACAAGTACCACTTATGATATTGTAAATGAAAAAGGAGAATTTATTGGAGGACTTATAACCCCTGGAATTGGTATCTCTGCTGAAGTTATGGCACAAAGAGCAGCTCAATTACCTGTAATAGAAATTAAAAAACCAAAAAGTATACTTGACTGTAAAAATACAATATCTAGTATGCAAGCTGGACTGGTGTATGGTTATATTGGACAAGTTGAATATATTATTAAAAAAGTAAAAGAAGAATTAAATGTTCCAAATATGACTATTATTTCAACAGGTGGACTTGGTAGAATAATCCAAGATGAAACAGTGTTAATAGATGTTCATGATAAGTATCTCACTCATAAAGGATTACGCATTATATATGATAAAAATAAGAAAGGAAATATTAATGACTTCTGAAAAATTAGCCAATATAATATTTAAAGATATAACTAAAACACCACAAGACTATATTAATCAATATAAAAAAAGAGCTTTAAAAGAAAATGCTCATGTTACACGCTATGCTCCGAGTCCAACAGGATTTCAACATATCGGAGGAATTTTTGCCGCATTAGTTTCAGAAAGAATGGCTTCTTTAAGTGATGGTGTATTTTTTCTAAGAATTGAAGATACAGACCAAAAAAGAGAAGTTGAAGGAGCAATTAAAGATACTATAGATACGATGCATAAATATGGCATAGATTTTAGTGAAGGTCAAGAAACTGATACAGACTATAAAGGAAATTATGGACCATATAAACAAAGTGAGCGTAAAGAAATATATCAAACATTTGCTAAAGACTTAATACGCCAAGGGAAAGCATATCCTTGTTTTGCTACTCCTGAAGAATTAGAAGCCTTAAGAAATAGTCAAATAGAGCAAAAAATTACCCCTGGATATTATGGTGAATATGCAACATATAGGAATTTAAATCCAGAAGAAGCAATAAAAAAAATAGAAGAAGGTATTCCATATATAATTCGTCTAAAATCTCAAGGAAAAGGTGAAAGAATAAATTTTGTTGACCTTATAAAAGGAGAAACTTCATTTCCTGAAAATAATCAAGATATAGTTATCATAAAACAAGATGGATTACCAACTTATCACTTTGCTCATGCAGTTGATGATGCTCTTATGGGGACAACTCTTGTTACAAGAGGAGAAGAATGGCTTTCGTCATTACCAATTCATATAGAATTGTTTAAAATATTAGAGCTTAAACGCCCAGAATATGCTCACATTCCAACAATTATGAAATTAGAAGGTAAATCTAAAAGAAAACTTTCTAAACGAAAAGACGCAGAAAGCGCTGTAACATATTACGATGAAGAGGGATATCCTATTGTTTGTGTTATAGAATATCTCTTAAATATAATTAATTCTAATTTTGAAACTTGGCGTGAAGAAAATAAAGATAAAGACTATCATGAATTTCAGGTTGCTCTTAATAAAATGAGCAAAAGCGGTGCATTATTTGACATAGTTAAGTTAGACGATGTAAGTCGTGAGATAATATCACGAATGAGCGGAGATGAAATGTTTGCATTATATATTGAGTGGGCTAAAATATATGACCCTCAAATGTATGAGCTTGCTATTAAAAATGAAGCTGGATTAAAAAAGTTTTTCTCTATTGATAAAAATACAGCTAAACCACGAAAAGATTTTGCAAAATGGAGCGAAGTCAAGGAAAAAATTGTTTATTTATTTGATGAATTTTTTGATAAAGAAACAAATATTGAGCTCCCTAAAGGTGTGACACTAGAACAAGCAAAAGAAATTATAAAAGAATATCAGAAAATTTATGTGCATTCTCATAATTCACAAGAAGAATGGTTTAATCACTTAAAAGAATTTGCAATTAATATTGGATATTGTGCAAATAAAAAAGAATTTAAAAATAATACTGAAAAGTATAAGGGTATGATACAAGATGTTGCAGGAGCAGTCCGTGTTGCATTAACCCACAGAACAAATACACCTGATTTATTTGTTATTATGCAAATACTCGGAGAACAAAAAGTTTTAGAACGATTTACAAAATTTATCAATAAATAATATAGATAAAGTCAACAAGTTATATTTTCTCTTGTTGACTTTTATTATTTTGAGTATTGAAGTTAAAATCAATTATTATAGTAATTGTATTTTCGTATATAAATGGAGCTATTATTTGGTTATTTCATTTTTTGACGCTCCATATGCCTAAAGACCATGGACTTTACGGCTTGTTTTGTAAAAATATAGAGGGTATTATTAAAGATAATTTCACCAAAATTTATACCAATTATATTTTAAATTACATAAATTATTTTATAAATGTATACTTGATTGTATGAGCTCTATATAGTATAATTATTATTTGGTAATATCATAAAATTTATAACAAATAATGTAAAACCCGCTCTTTGAGTATGGAGAGTTTCAGATTTTTAACTAAAACTAGCAAGAATTCTCCCACCTCTATAGGTAGTGTGATGAATTGCTAAAATTTCTTAACTTTATAGACTAAATATAATATAATCAGTTTATAGTTCAGGATCGGTATGACCCGTAGAGCTTGCTAAATTACTGAACATTGGTTCGGCTTACGCAAGAAGCTCACACTATAAGTGGGGGGAGTTCACTTATTTGATTAAGCAAAAGATAGTAGAACATTTTTTTTGTTAACAATTTCACAAATTAATTATAGTCAACAAAGATTGGAGCAAATATGATAAAAATCGAAAATGGTTATTTTAGTTTGCAAACTATTATTAGCGAATATGTATTTTGTATTGATAATGAAGGTTTAGTTAGACATTTATATTGGGGTAAAATAATTGATTGCTTAAGAGATTTTAAATTTCAGCCATTAACTGAAATATCTACAAATGACCCTGTTTACGAAATAACACCAGAAGAATATCCTGTTTATGGAGGTTTACGCTATAAAGAAAGTTGCTTAAAGGTCACATTTGCAGATGGGACACGTGATATTTGTTATAAATATACTGGTTATGATATAAAAGATAGTACTCTAATTATTAAATTAACAGATATTTATTATAATTTATCAATTGAGCTATATTATAAAGTATATGAAAACTGTGACTTAATTGAAAGATGGACAGTTGTGTCTAACAATAGTGCAGATGCATTAATAATAGATGAAATATATTCTGCTCAATATCATCTTCCATATGAAAATTTGAGATTTTCTAATACTCATGGACATTGGGGCGCTGAGCAACAAGCTTTTACTCAAAATGTATCTTATGGAAAAATTTGTTTTGAAAATAGACGTGGTATTTCTGGACATAATCATAATCCTTATTTTATTTTAGAGAATAATGCAACTGAAACAACAGGCGATGTATTTTTTGGAGTATTAAAATTTAGTGGAAATTTTAGAGGAATTGTCGAACAGACTCAATATGGTGAAACTTTGGTACAAATGGGTCTAAATCCTTATGATTGTAAAATTGTATTACAAGCAAATGAAAAATTTACTACACCTAGTATTCTAGCAGGATATAGCAATCTAGGTTTTGAAGAAATGACCTATATTATGCAATTGTATAATCAGGAGCATGTATTAACACAAGACTTACGTCCAGTACTTTATAATTCTTGGGAGGCTGTTGGATTTGATGTAACTTGCGATAAGCAACAACAATTAGCTAAATTAGCTCAAGATATTGGAGCAGAGTTATTTGTAGTTGATGATGGATGGTTCGGTAATAGAAATGGTATAGATAATGGACTTGGAGATTGGTATGTAAATGAAACTAAATTTCCTAATGGTCTTCAACCATTGATTGATACTGTGAAAAATTATGGTATGAAATTTGGTATTTGGGTAGAACCTGAAATGGTTAATCCTCAGGCACAACTATATAAAGATCATCCAGATTGGATTTATCGATTTGATAATAGGGAAGTAACAACTTCACGTGAGCAATGTGTTTTAAATATGACTAATAAAGAAGTACAAGATTTTGTATATAATATGTTAGATGACCTTTTATCTAATTATGATATTAGTTATATTAAATGGGATGCAAATCGACCTATTAGTGAACCTGGAGCTAAAAATTTAGGTCCAAATGAACAAATGCTCTGGTATTTGCATATTGAAGCAGTTTATAATATTGTGCGAAAATTAAAGAGCAAGCATAAAGATGTTTTATTTGAAGCTTGTGCCTCAGGCGGCGGGCGTATTGATTATGGAATATTAGGCATTTTTGATGATTTTTGGACGAGCGACAACACTGATGCATATGATAGATTAATAATACAAAACTCATATAGTAAACTATATCCAATAAAAGCAATGCGTGCTTGGGTAACAGACTGTCCAAACTTTTTAACACAGAGAACTATTCCGCTCAAATTTAGATTTCATAGTGCAATGATGGGTACGCTGGGCATTGGCTCTAATTTACTAAAAATGTCAGATGAAGATAAAGAGCTATCCACTATAATGATTGCTCAATATAAAGAAATAAGACATATTATTCAAAATGGTGTATTTTATAGACTAACTCATTATTCAACAAATGATTATTATATATTTGAATATGCCTTAGATAAGGAAGATTTATTATTTGTATTTCTACCACAAAGTAAATTAGGACATAGACCAGTTAATATTAAACTTCAAGGACTTGATGACGACATATATTATGAATTTAATTTAAATAATCAATTAGAATGTAAAAGTGGAAGATATTTAAAGTTAAAAGGAATAGATATTCATCTCTTAGGGGATTATCAAAGTGTTATTATAAAATTTGATGCTAAATAAATTTTTAAAAGAGCTCTTTTATGAGTTCTTTTTTTATATATCTTTTTTTACCAAAATAATGGTATTAAACTGTATAATTTTACTAAATACATTTTTTTTATATATAACAATTTAATATAATTTAATGGTTTATTTTAGATAGTTCTACAAAAATAAACTTATGCATTGACTAATTTTATACAATAACTTATACTAATCTACAAGAAAGGAGATAGATAAAAAAATTATATTGAAATAGGAGAGTGAAGTTTATGAATAAATTGTCTAATAAAGAGAAATATTCTTATGGAATTGGTGCTTTAGGAAAAGATTTAGTTTATGCAATTGTAGCTACATATCTTATGATATATTTTACTGATACTGTAGGACTCAGTCCAGCATTTGTTGGTACTTTGTTTTTGGTAGCGAGATTATGGGATGCTATTAATGATCCATTTATGGGAATGATAGTAGACAATACCCGATCTAAGTTTGGTAAATTTAGACCTTGGATTTTAATTGGAAGCTTAATTAATGCTGTAGTATTAGTATTTTTATTTAGAAAACCTGATTTACAAGGAACTAGCTTATATGTTTATTACTCAGTATTTTATATACTATGGGGTATGACATATACTATTATGGATATACCATATTGGTCTATGATACCTGCTCTAACTACAGATAAAGAAGAACGAGAAAAAGTCTCAGTTATACCAAGAATTTTTGCAAGTACAGCTTGGCTAATAATTGGTACATTTGGATTACAGATGATTGATTTTTTTGGTGATGGGGACACTGCTATAGGATATTACATTCTTGCTATAGTTATTGCTATAATATTTGTAATTACTTCTATAACTACTTGCTTTAACGTTACGGAAAAAGCTCCAGTTAAACCTTCAGCTGAAAAAGTAAACTTTAAACAAACACTAGAAATCATTAAAAATAATGATCAACTTATGGTCTTTATTGGAATTGTACTTTGTATGAATTTAGTTATGCAAATTATTGGGGGCGTTGCAATTTATTATTTTACATATGTAATAGGCAATGCAGATTTATTTTCAGTATACATGGCCTTTTCAGGAATATCTGAAATTTTAGGATTATGTGCTTTTCCATTCCTTACAAAAATAGTAGGTCGTCAAAATGTATTTAAAATTGCTGTTGGACTACCAATTATAGGATGTTTACTTTTATTGGTAGTTGGAATAATCGCACCTACAAATGCTATCTTTATTGGTTTAGCCGGTGCAGTTTATAAATTCGGAACAGGACTACTTTTAGGTTCAACAACAGTTATGTTATCAGACGTAGTAGACTATGGTGAATTTAAGTTAAATAGCAGAAATGAAAGTATTGTATTTTCAGTACAAACTTTACTAGTAAAAACTGCTTCAGCTGTAAGCGGTTGGTTAGTAGGTGTTGGGTTACAATTAGTAGGATATATACCAAATGTACAGCAAAGTGATGCAACTATTTTCGGTATTAAATGCTTAATGATTGGTGCTCCCATCGTGTTTGCAATAATAATGTATATTATTTACAAAACTAAGTATAAGTTAAATGGTGAATTCCATGACAAAATTTTAGCATCATTAAATAAAGTAGACTAACAGACTAACAAAAAGCCCATTATGGGCTTTTAAAAAAATAAATTAAAAAGAAAAAGGAGAAAAAATTATGTATTTAGGTGTAGATTATTATCCTGAGCATTGGGACATAGAAAAACTTGAAGATGATTTGAAAAATATTAAAAATTTAGGATCAAATGTAATTCGTATAGGTGAATTTAGTTGGCATATGATGGAAAATCAAGAAGGAAAATACGATTTTTCATATTTTGATCATGTTATAGAAAAAGCTGAAAAATTTAAATTACAAGTAATTTTTGGAACTCCAACAGCTACACTGCCTGCCTGGCTTGCTCATAAACATCCCGAGGTTCTTTCTGAATTTGTAGATGGAACCAAACGAGAATTTGGCGGAAGACGACAATATTGCTTTAATAGTCCTATATATAATTTATACTCCAAAAATATAATTACTAAACTAGCTAAACATTATAAAAACGAAAAACGTATTGTTGCTTGGCAAATTGACAATGAATTTGGTCATGAAGGTAGCGATATTTGTTTTTGTGATTGTTGCAAAAATACTTTTAGAAAATATTTGAAAAAAGTTTATAATAATGATATTAATAAGCTCAATTATATTTGGGGGACAAGATTTTGGTCTCAAACCTATAATACATTTGAAGAAATCCCATTACCTAAATTAACTATAACTACTCATAATCCAACCTTGCAAATGGAGTGGGAAAGATTTAGAGCATTAAGTGTTGAGAAATACGCAAAAATGCAAGTAGATATTCTTAAAAAGATTTTGGGAAAAAATACAATTGTATTACATGATTTTTCAGGAGGATTTTTTGATAAAAGCTATGATTTTTCACAAGTTGCTAAACATATTGATGTAGTAGCATATAATAATTATCCTGTTTGGGGAGGACAAATTGAGCCTATTCCAGCTCATGAAATTGCATGTGGATTAGATTATATGCGAGGATTAAAAAAGCAAAATTTTTGGATTACAGAAGCTATAATGGGTGCACAAGGTCATGATGTAATAGGATATTTACCAAGACCAAATCAAGCTAAAATGTGGTCTTATCAGGCTATGGCTCGTGGTTGTAGTAGTTTAATGTATTTTCGTTATAGAGGAGCTATAAAAGGTGCAGAGCAATATTGTTATGGCATCATCGATAATGATAATATTAATAGACGAAAATATGATGAAGTAAAAGTATTTTTTAATGATATAAAAAAATATGAAAATTTTATTGAAGCTAAAGTAAATTCTAAGGTTGCATTAGTATATGATTATGAATCTATGGCAAGTTTTAGAATTCAACGCCAAAGTGAGCTCTTTGATTATAAGAAAGAAGTTTATCGTCTGTATAAACCTTTTTATAATGCTAATATTAATATTGATGTTATTCCATCTAGTGCTTCTTTTGATGAATATAATATTTTATTAGTTCCTGTAATGATTGTACATCGAAAAGAAATACAAAATAAAATTCGTAAATTTGCTAAAGCAGGAAAAACTGTAATTTTAACTTTTAGAAATTCGGTAAAAGATAAGTATAATAATTTAACTCTTGGTGAATTTAATCCAGTTGGTTTTACTGATTTTATTGGTGGATATGTTGAAGAAATTGAATCATTTGGTCAAAATCAGCAAATTAAATTAGTTGGTCAAAATGAATTTAGTGAAGTTAAGGGATATGCCACTGTATTTAGAGATTTAATCAAGCCGACTACAGCTAAAATTTTATTTAATTATGATGAGGAATTTTTTACTCATTTATCTGCTATTACAGTTAATAATTATAATGATGCAAATGTATATTATATCGGAGCGGGCATTGATGATAATATAATGAACAAAATAGTATCTGAAGTTTTAAAAGATAGTAATATTAAAGCTTTTGAAACTCCAGAGGGTGTCGAATTAGTAAAAAGGGAAGATGAAGATAAATTATGTTACTTTCTAATTAATCATACAGATAAAGTACAAACTTTAATAGATATAACTTTATCTGCTTATGAAGTAAAAATAATCACTATCAATTAATATCGAATAAATGATATAAATAAAATGTACAAAATATAGAAACACTTTTTATCAAGTGTGGAAAATAATGTTTATTAAACCTCGAAGAGCAAATCAAATCTTCAAGGTTTTCCTTTTGTTTTATTATTCAATTCCAATATCCCATTTATCAATATCAATTATTGCATTACCATCAGCAAAAAATTCTATTTTAGCATCATTGCCTTTTTTGTAAGCAGTAAAAGTCATGGCATATTCTCCATCGTTCACAAATATTTCGATTAAGCTTTTATCTATTAAAATATTAAGTTTAACGTTTTCATCAAAATATGGTATCCATCTGAAATTAACAGGTATTCGCTCATTGCCTAAAATAGTGTCACCAATACAAGATCTATCTACTACAATTTTGTGATTTTCTTTATCTACATGTATAACAAAGTGTTCGTTATCAGTTTTTAACAGAGATATAGCAAAATTATTGGTTTGATTAATATTGGCATTAACTATTAGCTCACATACATCTCCATATACACCATCAAACTCACGTACGTCTTTTATATGCTCATTTTCATAATGAACATGATTTTTGCGATATTGTTTTAGCTCTTCTACAGGAACTTGAATGAGCTTATCATTTTTTACACTCAACTTTCTTGGTATAGAAAAGCTACCAGACCAATTATGTTTTAAAACATTAGTGGGCATAGTACGCTTCCACATTTGAGCCCAAGCAATCATAATACGTCGCTCTTTATTATCAAATAAAGTTTGAGGAGCATAAAAATCGGTACCAATATCTATTTCATCATAGTGATTATAATCATATTCTCCAGTTTTCAAATTAACATTCCCACTAAAATATAATGTGGAAGACGTATTACTAAATCTATGTCCTTTTCTATTTATATCTATTGGAGAAGTAATTAGTATATCTGTATAATTTAAGCTAAATAAGTCTGGACATTCAAACATAACTCCAAAATTATCTTTATCTCCTTGTACCAATGAATTCACATAGTCCCATTTTAATAAATCATCAGATTTATATAGTAAAATATTACCAGCAGTTTCACAAGACTTAGCTACCACAACCATATAGAAATGCTCACCATGTTTAAATACTTTTGGGTCTCTAAATTCACCAATATTAGCTCTGCAGTCTTCAGGTAAATCATCAGCAGATAATACTGGATTACCTTCATATTTTTTAAAATTAATTCCATCATCAGAATAAGCTATACATTGAGTTTGAACATGTTGACCTTGTTCATTTTCAGATGCACCTGTATATACTAAATACAATTTACCATCTTGCTCGATTGCACTACCTGAAAAGCAACCAATTTTTTCGTATTCCATATCAGGAGCAAGAGCTACTGGCAAGTATTCCCATTTAATTAAATCTTTGCTCTTAGCGTGCCCCCAATGCATTGGTCCCCATATAGTATCATATGGATAATATTGATAAAACGCATGATACTCACCTTTATAAAATATTAACCCATTAGGGTCATTTATCCAACCAACTGGGGATGAAATATGATATTTTGGTCTGTATTTATCATTTGTAACTGTTTGTGCTATGTGCTGATTTGCTTTGTCATACATAATTTATATAATTCCCTTCAGTATATTTTTAAACGATCATCTTTAAAAATTCAATAGTTGTTTCTCCAACATTATTAAATAAATGCTTTGCATTTGGCAAGTTTTCTTGCGTCCCTATACCAATAACAGCCATTCCTGCTTTTAGAGCTGCTTCAATACCTGCAACTGCATCTTCAAAAACAATACACTCATTATTTAAAATACCCAATTCTTTGGCAGCCAATTCAAAAACTTCAGGGTCAGGTTTTGCTTTTTTTACTTTATTTCCATCTATAACAGCATCAAAGTAATGAAGTATATTTGTTTTCTCTAAAATAGGTAGAGCATTCTTACTAGCAGAACCCAATGCTACTTTAATGCCAGCCGATTTTAAATCTTTAAGTAATCTTTCAACACCGTCTAAGAGCTCATCATTTTTGATATTTTTAATTAGCTCTAAATACTTATCATTTTTTTGATTTGCTATTCTTTCTCGCTCAGAAGTTGGCATATCTTCTTTACCTGCTAAAGTACACATAATATCCATACATGCCAAACGACTTACTCCTTTAAATGCCTCATTTTGTTTTTCAGTAAATTCAAAACCTAATTCAAAACCTAGCTCACGCCATGCTAAATAGTGATATTTAGCAGTATCAACTATAACGCCATCTAAATCAAATATAACTAATTTTAACATATTACACCTCTATACTTGTATTTGCATCAATTAAAATTTCTTGACCTCTAACAAAAATTTGAGTTGCCCACTCTTCGCTCAAATTATCTATTGTTAATTTATCATTAGAAATATTTAGGTGTAACTTGTTACCTAAATAATACATATTAAATTCGATATCATATATTTCTTTTGGTAGTTTAGGATTTATATGAAGTTTTTCTCCTATCATTCTAATACCAGCAAAGCCATATACAAGACATTGCCATATCCCTCCATAAGATGCAGCATGCACGCCTTCATCACAAGAATGCATTTCTTGACCAATATCAATTTGTAGAGCTCTGGTAAATAAATCGTATGCATATTCGTGGTAACCTATATCAT
This sequence comes from Candidatus Epulonipiscioides gigas, assembly GCA_001983555.1. GTDB lineage: Bacteria > Bacillota > Clostridia > Lachnospirales > Cellulosilyticaceae > Epulonipiscioides > Epulonipiscioides gigas. The sequence continues at coordinate 10,615 of LJHE01000024.1, read as the reverse complement.
TTGCTAAAATAGCATACGTGCTTAAACTAAGAGATGAATCATGTAAGCAAAATGGTTCATAGTAATCAAAATTAGCTTTTTTGACTTCATCTGACCACTTTTCTCCAAAGAGCAAGAACAAAACCATAATATCTGCTTGCTTTGATACTTTTAATTTGCTAATTTGCTCCATTCCATAATCATTTGAGATACTAGCAACTAAACTTGATGCTTTATACTTTGTTAAATCTATTTCTTCTAAATTTCTATAAGTAGTATCTTGGTCTATGATTAAATTTTCATCAGGGATAGGAATATAAATTTTCTGAGCTCTTTCTTGAATTACATTAATTAACATACTAATATTAGTTTTTTCATCAAGCTTTTGGAGCAGTTCTTTATTATGCTCATTTAGATTGTTATAGCAACGTAGAGCATATTCCATATTCCATTTAGCTAAATAGTTTGTATATGCATTATCATTAATATGCTCTGTATATTCATCAGGTCCTATAACATCATTAATGTGATATAAATCATCTTGAACTGAATATTCTAGCCTAGAATTCCAAAATTTTGCTGTTTCCATAATAATTTCATAACCAAATTTATCCATAAATTCTTTATCATTTGTAAACTTATTATATAAATAAACTCCAAATGCAACATCTGCTACAATATGAATTTCGATATCACCTGTTATTACTTTAGCTTGCTCACCTGTATATACATTTACGCCATTATATTTCGGAGTTACTTCTCCAGCATTGGGATTAGCTGCCTCCCATGGAAACATAGCTCCATCATATCCATTTTCTTTTGCTTTTTTTCTAGCTCCTTCTAATCCTAAATATCTATACTCTAATAAACTCCGAGCAACTTTAGGGTTTTGCACAATAAATCTTGGTAATAAAAATACTTCTGTATCCCAAAATGTATGTCCTTTATAGCCTTCACCAGATAATCCTTTTGCTCCAATATTCATTCTATTATCATGAGCAGGTGTCATTACAAACATATGATACATAGCATAATTAATTCCTAGTTGGTTAAAGTGATGGCTAGAATTTACTTTAATATAGTTATTATCCCAAAGTTTTTGTGATAAAGCTTTAATACTTTGTTGCAGTAGAATATCATATCCAGATTTTATATCTTCTTTTAACATTTCATAAGATAAGCTCGGATTAGAATGAGCAACTTCTTTATTGTCATTTGAAGTATAATAGCTTACATATTTTTCAATAGTTAATGTGCTATTTTGTGGTATATCAAATTGATATTGTGCGAAGATAGTTCTTCTTGACATCTTAGGAGCAGGCAATATATCAATTTCAGCATTGTTTATAAAAATTTTGTGACTTGCATTTATATAAATATCTATCTTAGATTGATTTGTGATAACATGAGAATAAGCAAAACGTTTTTCATAAAATCTTCTTATATCATCGAGCAAATGACATTCACCTGAATTAGTTGTTCTATTATCAATGCCTGATATAATAACTATATGAGCTTCTTTTTCGAGTGGCGTAATTTCAATATGAGATGCTCCGAGATGTATATTATCAGCTGATACAAAACGTTTCATAAGAAATTTAAATGTATTATCAGCAGTTTTATACATAAAAGTTCTTGTTAGTTCACCAGTTTTCAAATTTAATGTTTTATCATAATCTGATACATTGTTTTCTGTCAAGAAAAATCGTTTATTATCGATTAAAATCTCCATTGAAAAAGTGTCAGAAATATTAGGGAGCTCTGTTACTTCGTTCTCCATTGCAATATTAAAAGTACCTGCAATTAGTGTTGTAGCAGTTTTTTTTGGATAGTCTTCTTCACTATAACCTCGTATGCACATATATCCATTACCTTGACACATAATAGATTCAGTTTTGCCTAAATCCATTTCGTTAAAACTATCTTCAGTGATTAAAAAGTTTTCAAAATTTTCGGATCCTTTATTATAAAGTATCACTTTAACACCTCACATTTATAGTATAATCGCTTAAACTTTTATTTACATTAACTTTAATTTTGTCATTTTTTCTTTTAATTTCTATATCAAATAGACATTCTCCAACTATCAAATTCTTGATTTCAATTGTATTTAATGCTTTTGGAAGTTTTGGAGCTATAGTTATCATCTTATTTGGAGCATCTACTTCTATTCCTAAAATATGTCGTATAAAAACATGATGAATACCATATCCAGACCAAAATTGCATAAAGCATCCATCATTTGGCAATATTTCGCTAATTGCAAAAGGCATATCTACATATATACTATCAACTAACATTTTTAAGAGCTCATATCCTTTATCAACTTGATTATTAACAGCAAATACTTCTGCAAGATAACCTGTATTAATAGACATTGATTTATTTAGAGTATATATATCATCTACAGCATCATCTTTGTCATCACACATACAACCTAGTTTCATACCATAATTATTATAAAAATCAGGCAAGAGCATTTGTTTTAGTCCCAGCTGTTTAATATGCTCTGGCACAAAATCTTTAGTATAAGGTAAAATTGAAATCCAATTTTTAAATACTAATGGTATGAGCTCTGATTTGTCATAATCTTTTGCTAATACCTTGTTGAAATATTTTTCCATAGTCTGACTAAGTGTCTTAGTATTTTTAATAGAATTGACTAAAATATCACGACTAGCTTTTACTTCATCAATTGTACAAATTATATCTCCAAAAAATTCTTCTTCTGGATTATAAAATTTGGTTAATACTTCTTCACAAAGAGCAAGTCTATCTTGTTTATATCCTTCAATTAAGTCAGCTCTATTCATTTCTTTTGCTAAATATTCTAAATGAGCATATGCATCAATAGTTAAAATTGCTACATCAATTAATCTACCTTCTATGCCATCTACTTCTATTATTCCACTACCTTTAGGGCATACTGAACCTTCTTCAATCTGCTCTTTAACCCATTTCATACCTAAAACACAAAATTCAAACATCTCATCTAAAAATTGTTTATCTCCTGTCCATTTGTATGTCTCATATACTGCGCTCACAAAGTGTGGTGTTTCTTGCAAATTTCCTTTGCCATATACAATACCAAATGGAGACATTTCATGTATAACACGCCCGTTCGCATTTTCTGCCCAAGATAAATTTTTAATTAGTCTTAAAGTCTGTTTTGTCATATCATGTTGACCAACTGCTAATGTTCCATAAATTCCATATGTCGTATCACATCCAAAAAACCATTGAAAATCTGGAAATCCTGCTGTATATCCTTCACCTATACCATCTATATTTTGGATTAACATATCATAATTTAATTTTAATCCATCAAATGCTTTATCAAATTGCAAATCATTAGTACTAATCTGTGTATTATTGAGCAGGAAGCGACGACGTAGCTTTTGTTGTATCATTTGTGAAGAGCGTATTATTTTTTTTGTTAGAGTATTTAAATCAGTTAAAGTATTACTTGAAGTTAAATATATTTTAGTTGTTTTTTCTCGCTCAAGTGTAAGATTAATTGTAACTTCACAACCATTATTTTTTTCCTCAACTGATATATTGCTTTCTTCTGAGATAAATAATTCTGCCAAATAAGGTTCTTGCTCATGCTTTACTATCACATTATTTTTACTATAAGATACTAATCTAGTCGGAGCGTCTTTAAAGCCTTTAATATCAGCTGTCCAACAACCTTCAATTTTAAGCGGTATTTTAAATTCTAGCTCTAAACTATTTTCATTAGTTATAAGTTCTATAATCAATGCTTTTTTATTATCCATTGCATTAATTATTTGCTCAAATTTTTCATATATAAATCTACTTTCTTCTGTGTCAAAGATATATTCATTGGCTTTTACTACTTGGTTATTTAATAAAATTTCATAACCTCTAGCTAACTTAATTGGTTGAGCAAATATACCAGACATCTCACCCGTTATATGATGCCCAAGTGGTTTAAAAGTTCCATCTTGTTTGCCGATGACATACATTTTATTTGAAGATACTACATAATTGCTATTATCTAAATTATCTGTTTTTTTAATCTTCATTATATTCTCCCATTATTTAATACCTGAAGTAGTTACTCCTTCAATAAAATATCGCTGACAAATTAAGAAAAGTATAACCATTGGGATTGATAATAACATAGCTCCTGCCATAGTCTGGTTTGGAAATGAAAAATATTGACTATTAAGAGATGCCATACCAACTGGCAATGTATACATATTACGTGATGTAATTAATAAATTTGGCATAAGGAAATTGTTCCAGCTCCCCATAAATGTCATAATAGTAATAGTTGTTACTGCTGGTTTAGCAAGAGGTAGAGCAATCTGGAAAAATATTTTTCTGCGTGATAACCCATCAATTTCTGCTGCTTCTTCTAAACTAATTGGAAATGACAAAAAGAATTGACGCATCATAAATACATTAAACGCATTGAACAAAAATGGAATAATGAGGCCTGCATATGTATTGATAAAGTTCAAATTGTTTAATAGCATGTATTGTGGAATCATTGTAATTTGTCCTGGTATCATCATAATTCCCAAAATAGTCATAAATATAATGTTTTTTCCCTTAAAGTTAATTCTAGCTAGAGCATATCCAGCCATTGTACTTAAAACAACTCCTAATATAGTAACGCTAATTGCTATTATAAAGCTATTAAAGTACCATTTGCCAATGTCATTCTTTACTATTAAATCAATATAGGTACCAAAACTTAGATTAGAAAAGTCAAAATTAAGTTTGTATGCTTCTTTAGTTGGTCTTAATGATGTATAAAATGCCCAAAAGAAAGGAAACAGAGCAATACAAGCATATCCTATCGTAGTAAAATAAAATATTACTTTCATAAATTTAGGGGTTGATTTATCCATTTAACTTCCTCCTTTTTCCTAAACGTTTAGGTTTATTCTCATCTTCTTCAAAGAATGACTTTTGCAATACTGTTAGTGTGAAAATTACAATGAATAGACCTACAGCTACTGCAGAACCATATCCTAATCTATTTTCTCCAAAAGCTTTATTATATAAATAAAGTACAACTGTGGTTGTTGAACCAAGTGGACCACCAGTTCCGCCAGAAATAATAAATGCTTGATCAAACATTTGTAATGTACCAATCATACCTACAACTACAACAAACATAGTTTTTTCACTTAATAAAGGAACTGTAATACTAAAAAAACTTCTGATACTGCTTGCTCCATCAATTGCAGAAGCTTCATATACTTCTCTAGGTATATCTTGTAATCCAGCTAAAAATACAAGCATTTGAGTACCAACAGTCGACCATATGGCCATAATCATTGCAAGAGGTAATGCATATGTTGGGTCATTAAACCAGCTCACAGCTTCAAATCCAAATATACCTAAAAATTTATTTGCTATACCATTTGTATTAAATAAAAACATAAACATTGCTGCTGATGCTACAGCTGAAGTAACTGCAGGAATATAATAAGCTACTCTAAAAAACGTTTTGCCTTTAATTTTTTGATTTGCTACTGTTGCAAGCAAAAGAGCTATTGCAGTTTGAACAGGCACTACAATAATTGAGTATTTCAAAGTATTATACAGAGCTTGATAAAAATTAGGATCAGATATTAGCTCTTTATAGTTCCCTAACCAAACCCATTCTGACTTATCAGGCTTTAGCATATTATAATCTTGAAAACTAAGAATAAAAGAGTATATTGCTGGACCAATTACAAAAACTAACATAAGTATCACAATAGGAGCAACCATTATCCATCCATCAATATTTTCTTGTGTCTTCTTATTCATAAAATCCCCCCTTATATTAAACTAAAAACTAGAGACTATAAGCGTCACTAGTTTCTAATCATTTGCTCTTATATTATTGTTTAGAAAGAGCTTTATCTATATTTGCTTGAGCAGTATCAAATGCCTCTTTTACAGTAACACTATCGTCTAATAACACTTTTTCCATAGCTTTTGCTGTTTCATCTACAACTGTTGATGAGATAACTCCATAATTAAATTCACTTGCTATAGGTGCAAGATCAGCAAAAACTTCTCGCTCTGGCCATTTAGTTTTAAATTCCTCAAGAGCTGATGTACGTGATGGCATTGAACGACCAGCATCAGCAACTACTTGTTGTTGCTCTGAAGAAGTTAAGAAACGAATAACATCTTTTGCTTCTTCTGGATAATCAGTATTTTTTGACATAGAGTATGCAACAGTAAATTGCATTGAAGCAGGTTTTTCTTTATATGGAATTGGTATTACACCATACTCTAAATCTGGAGCAAGCTCAAGCATACTATTTACCATCCAGTTACCTTCTATTGTCATAGCAACCATTTCAGATGCAAATGCATCTCCATCCCAACCAACACCAAGTTGTTGTGGTGTTTGAGCATATCCGTCTTTAATAAGTCCAATCCAATATTCATATGCTTCAATATTTTTAGGGTCATTTAAAGTTGGTTTGCCGTCTTTCATCATACTACCACCATTAGAATAGAAAAATGGCTGAGCTCTATCTATCCCATTTTGTAATGATAATCCAACCACCCCATCTTTGGTTAATGCTTTAGCAACTTCTTCTAATTCGCTCCAAGTAGTTGGGAGCTTAAGACCAGCTTCAGCAAACATTGCCTCATTGTAATATAATGCTAATGTTGAGAAATCTTTTGGTATACCATATAAAACATCATCTTGACCTCTAAATCCATTTAATAGAGCAGGTTCAAAATCAGCCAAATCTTCATCTGCTAATAAGTCATCAAGAGATGCAAGTTTTTCAGCATCTATAAATTGGCCCGCTTGAAATATATCCATGTAAAAAATATCAGGCTCATTGTTAGAGACCATACGAGTTTTTAAAACTTCCCAGAAATCTCCAGATATTGGTTCAATAATAAGTTCTACATCAGGATTATTTGACATATAAGCTTCAGCTTGTTTTGTAACAATGTCAACTTCAAATGGATCGGAATATGTAGCAATAGTAAGTGTAATTTTATCGCTTGATGCTTGGTCTGAATTATCACTACAGCCTACTATCCCCAGAGCTAATGTAGTCATAATAAATAGAAAAGATAATTTTTTCATTTTTATTCCCCCTAAACGTTATGGATAATTTTAACATTAGTATATTATACTTTCCATATATTGTCAATATATTTTATATAAAAATTTTTTACATATAATTTTATTTTATCAATTAAAAAATTATAACATTTGTATAAATAATAAGACTATATACTAGAAATCTTTAAATTCTAATTTATAGTCCAACATTTCTTAAATACTAGCTCTAATTTTTAGTTCACAATTTAATATGACAGTTGTATCTATACTTAATGATTGTTTTATAGCATCAATTAATTTAGCTGCTTCAAATCCTTTGCTATAACTATTTTGACTTATTGTGCTTAATTTTGGAGCTACATATCTTGTAATAGGTATATCATCAAAACCTATAATTGCAATATCTTTTGGAATTATTTTTCCTATGTTCTTAATAGCTTCCATACATCCTAAAGCCATATAATCACTTATACAAAAAAAACCATCTATTTGCGGATATTGTTCTAATAATTTTAAAGTTTTTTGATAAGCTATTTGTTGATTAAAATTTGCATCTACTATATATTCTTCAATTATAGGAATTCTTTTTTTTTGCAATGCTATTCTATAACCTGCTTCTCGCTCTAAACTTACACTAGCATGATGACTACCAGTTATAATTGCAATATTTTGTTTTCCTGAATTAAGCAATGCTTCAACTGCTAATGTAGAATAATAGGTATTATTGATAACAACACAACCTTTATTTATACCTTCAACAGGTATATCAATACATACTATATTATAATTTGTATTAAGGAGCTCAATTAATTTTGGGTCATCATAATCAAATCCATATAATATTGCATTTTGTATGCCCTTTTCTTTAAAAAATTGAATATAGGAATGTTGAATTGATTGTATAATATATAAAACTGTTTCATATTGTTTTTCACTACTAAATTGATGTATACCATTTAAAATATCGTAAAATTCATTATATTCTGATTCATTATTTTTATTTTTAAAGCCTTGTACCACAAATGCTATTTGATTGGAGGTACCCGTAACTAATCTATGAGCAGCTAAATTTTTTACGTAGCCCATTGTATTTGCTAAAGTCTGAACTCTTTTTCTTGTCTCTTCACTTACATCTTCATGACCATTTAATGCTCGTGAGACTTGTGTTACTGATAAATCAGCTTCCTTAGCAATATCTTTTAATGTAATCATAATAAGCCTCCCAAAACGTTTCGGTTTTTGTAATTTTGTAAATTATATGCTTTAATATAATTTTCTAAATATATTTTACATCAATTGTTTATAAAAATCTATGTTAAATTTCATTTTTCTAGCTTCTATAATAATATAAAGAGCAAACTATCATCTTTTAAGCTGAGCAATACAAGCTCTATTATTTTTTCGTAATGCAAAAAACAAAAAAAAAGAGGCTTAGCCTCTTTTTAATATAATTTACAATCGCAATAAAAACACTGACTAAATAATTCAGCAGAATTGCTTTTTGAAACACATCCACATGGTTCTCCAATATTTGGTCTTGGTTTATTTATATAATTACATGTTCTATTATCATATGGTATATATTGGTTATAATCATTACAAGAATAAATTTCATATGATTTTGGCATGCATCCACATGGTTCGCCAATATTTGGTCTAGGCCTATTATTGTAATTACATGGCATACATTTATGATAACCATCACAATATGGATTATAATGCTGTTTTGGAACACAGCCACAAGGCTCACCAATGTTTGGTCTAAATTTATTATCATAATATCCACAAATACAACTACCTGTACCTTGCAATAAATGACCACAATACTGACAATAAGACTCATTTATGGTATTTATAGTATTAATATAAAGTGAGCATCTACAAGGCCAATACCCACATATAGAACAAATAGTTGTAGTTTGTGACATAGATTTCTGAATAAAATTTTTAGCAAATTTCTCATTTACATAATAGTTTATTTCTTCTTCTTTTTCTTCAGTATAATAAAAATTATTGTAACGCATAAAATTCACCTATCCTAAATAAACTCAACTTACTATATTATATGAAGTATAGGTAAATTTGTCACATTATAAAGAATAATATTAAATTTTAAAAGAATCTAGTTGACTTTTTAAAATTTGTGATTGAGCAGCTAATTCTTCGCTTACAGCCACATTTTCTTGTGCAATAGCAGTATTCTTAGTTACACCTTGCTCTAATTGATCTGTATTATTAATAATTCTATTAAGTGATTCTTTTTGTCTGTTTGCATTCTCTGATAAATCTTTTGACATTTGGCTAGTTTGTTCACTTGATGTCATAATATTTTCTAATGCTGTTGATGTTAGTGTAACCATTTCTTCGCCTTTTTTAAGATTTTCAACATTATTATTAATCATCTGATAAATCTCTTGTACTGTATCTGATGTTTTGTTTGCTAACTCACGAATTTCTGTTGCTACAATTGAGAAGCCTTTGCCTGCTTCCCCAGCTCTTGCAGCTTCTATTGCTGCATTTAGAGCAAGTAAATTGGTTTGTGTTGCTACATCATCAATTAATGATATTACATTGGTAATGTCAGCTGTAGATTTAGCAATTTGCTGCATTGCTATAACCAAACTAGCTCCAATTTCTTTGCTTTCCTTAGCTTTTTGAGTTGCTTCAATATTAATTTTATAACTTGAATCAATATCACCTATAATATCAATTATGTCATTACTTACAGTCACAGTATCTTCTTTAAAACTTATAATAAGTTCAGCTTGCTCTATTGTCAGATTAGATAACTCTTGAGCTGATTTTTCAATGTTGTGTGATGCTTGAGCTACTTCGTTTGTAGAAGAAAGTGTACTTTTTAATAACTTTTGTAAATTTTCAGCAATAGATATTAAAGAAATTTGCATTTGCTTAAAATCTCCAACATAGTTTTGTTGTGGACGAGATGTGAAATCTCCTTGAGAAAAAATCTTTAATACATCTGAAAGTTCATTAATATATAGTTTAAGAGTACTTGCTAAAGTTCCTATTGAACCCACTAATTTATCAATTTCTACATTAGGTCTACTTATAGCATCAGTAGTAACATTTAAATCTCCATTTTTTAAACTATCTACTACTTCTACAACTTTATCTAGTGGAGATACATATTTTTTGATTACAATTTCAACTGCAACCCATGCAATTACTAAGCTTAATAATATAAGAATAATAGCAGTTATAACCTCAACTGTAATTGTGCTAGTAAGTTGATCTGTAGGATAATTAGAGATTAATATATAGTGTGTATTAGGAATATGATAATATAAACTATCACAGTTATTATCCTCAACGTTAGTAATTCGTACTATTTCACCTTCTGAGCCCTTAAAAAGTTTGTCGTACTCAGCGTCTACATCATCTAAATTAACATACTTACCATTTTTAGGAAGATAGCTTTCATTCGGATGAGCTATTACATTGTGGTTGTCGTCTATTATAAATGAATATGCTCCATCCTCAGATGATAAATTTGTTAAAATATTAAACATATCTTCAAGAAATATATTTACACCTAAAGCACCAGCAGAT
>LJHE01000023.1 GCA_001983555.1 Candidatus Epulonipiscioides gigas | reverse complement strand
CTTCCCCCCCTTCCTGTGCAGTCTGTGGACACAGTCTGAGGCGACAAGGTTGCACAACAGCACAGAAAAAAAAAAACCTCCACTTTACAAACATGATCATAAAAAACACAGCCTGCCATTGGAAATCGGTTTAAGAAGGAAAAATAATTAGAAGGACTGTGATAATTGTGTCGAGGGGGAAATAGATCAGACGAATTATGGGAAGAACCAGAAAATCTTGCCGCGGCTTTGTTACTTTGCTGTCGGTTCATTTCAACATTGATCCACCCTTCCATCTGTCATCCTTTTCCTGCGCTCCTTCCTCAACTCTCAGTTTCTTTCTCTCTTTCTTTCTTTCTCCCATTCTTGGATTCAGGAGTGGAGGAGCCTTCTGGCTTTAACAGAGAGGGGATGAAGATGTTTATTCATCTGGAGGGTATTAGAGCCATGATTAAGGAGAGGAGGGAGTAGTAAGGCTGATGCGACGTCTGCATCGCTCGTTCGTGGGCCGCCTGCGGGATTCTGGCCAACACACGAGGAAAACAAGAAATGAAGAAGGGGGAAAAAACTTGTAGTGAAATCCGATTCTCTCGGGAAAGGACAGAAGTTTAAATTTTAGCCGTCTCGCTCTCGCTCTCTCTTTCTCTCTCTCAGTCTCACTCCTTGTTCTCACAGCTAAGCTAATTATTAATGAATGCGGTTTCTGTTGAACCTTGGAGAGGTGTCAGCGCTGCAGTCACTGAGGGTTAAGAAATCTTGACATTTAAGACAGGGATGCATGAAAATACATCGTCTTGCTTGAGTTGATGCTTGTTTTTCTTCCCCCTCCCGCTCTCCTCTCCAAGATGCATGTTTTCGTCTCCCTCCTGGGCTGTCTCCAGTTGTTTTACCACTGACAAGCTGGGATGGCGTTGAGGAGATATCAAATAGAGCCACAGTGTATTAATCAGGGGAACTGAAGGTCATGGGTCAAGAGGCAGGGTCAGGCTTTTCTGATAAATGCTAATGCTAAAGCTAACACACGAGTCTAGGGCTGTTTGTCCATATGCATGTGATTTTCATTGTCCTCTGCAGAACGCTAAAAAAAATAAAGAGATGTTGATTTAAGACTTTATTGTGGTCATTTGGCAGACTTAACTGCCCTTTTTCGAAATAATCCCTGTGCACCGAAAAGTAGATCCAAGAGTCTGAAGTTTTTCTTACAAAAAAAAAAAAAAGGTTGAAGTCTAGCCCAAGTTTTGTGGGTCACTATGAGGAAGTTTGATTAAAAAGAATTAGACCCTGTTTTCCGATTTCGGTGTGTGCTGTGCTTTGTTTTAAGTAATGGATAGTGCCTCTTGAAACTTGCAGAGCAAACCCTATTTTAATGAAGTAACCATACAGTAACTCAGCATATTTCTGTACACACGATTTTTTATCCTCCAAGCTGATCACATTAATCAAATTTATGTGTGTAACTAAAGCGGGGGAAAATAAAAAAAAAGAGCATCCAAGTAAACTGTAAGCGCAGTGGGGAAACATGGAAAAAAAAAACACACACACACACACCATATTACAGCAAAACACAGCAGCAACAGTGGCTGACCGACTGACTGGCTAGCTGACTGTCCACTGGGTCCTGCGCCTGGTCTGCCGCAGTGTTGAGGGAACAGCACATGCACATACACACACACACACACACACATAGAAAACAGAGGCTCCCCTGCCTATTGAAGCCCAGCCCAGCCCAGTCCCGCCTGGCCCAGCACTCCCTTAGAGCCAGTGCAGTGAGGCAGGCGGTGAAGGGCCATGCTGGGGGACAGATTGTCATCCTCCTTTCTCCCCCTGGGAGGCTCACTGTGGCTGCTGGTCCAGCCAAGACCTGAGGAACAGCCTCCTTCCTGTTTGTGCTGTAGTCTACCTGAAGTGGTCAACCGTCCTTCCTTCCACCAGCAGCCGCTCTGTTCTACAGGAGATGACACCATAACCACCACCGCCGCCGCCACCGACGCTCACCCACACACAAACTGCTCCACCTCCACCCTAAACCATCATGCACTGCAGCACAATGTCACTGCCAAAGCTTAATATGGCTGTCGGCTTCAAACCTATGAATTAAAAAACTGGATTACGTACTGATTATTGAAATATTCACTTTCTCTAAAATGCAGTTTTTCAGAGGTGGTTGTTTCTGTACAATCAGTGTGTTTTATTTATAATGCAACACAATGCTAAGTGTCACAGAGGATAGTGTAAGGATGCATGTTGTGAATAGCGCTTTGGTTCCAGTGTGATTTACCTTTAAAAATAAAACATTTCTAATCAAGTAAAATTCAAATGAAACAATAAAGCATCACCATTAGCCCTTGAGCCCACCCTCTGCACTAAATAGTAACTGACTAATGAACTCCAAATTCACCTTTCTTGAATAATGGCATAATTAAATGTCCCCCTTTTCTTGTTCCCTTCTTAATTTCTCCTTTCTCTTTAGGAAAAAAAAGACTTAATTTTAAAAGTAGCAAAATGAAGCACTCTTGACAATTTAATTTCTTCTTAACCGTGTCTCTCTGATTTTGCCCTGCCCCAATTTAACACTTGCTTCTCCCGCAGAAAAATGCCCAAATGCACACCAGGCAGCCGACAGGGCAAAACATATTTTTCAACTCGAATGTTAGAAATTAAACCAAATTTATTTTGAGCCTTTGTTACTAAGAATTATTGTTAGTATTTCTTCAGCAGTGAAATATGTGATCTTTTAAAGAATGATCATCCACCTCTGGCATTTATATGATGTGTTTAAGGATGTTTCTGACCTCAATGACCTCAGTGTCATAGCACGCGATGGTTGTAAAGGATAATAAATGTGTAACTTGGCTTCAAGTCTGCTCTGGCATGCTTTTAGGGTTTAATCACTGCAGTTATAGATCATGACAAAAATAAGGCAGATCCTGGATACAGCAAAAACAGCCTCTTTCATTTTAATGGCCTGGCATTATTTTAAGAAACATTATTATTGATTGTCATCATATGGTTAGATATTAGCTGGTCCATGTTGGTGGAAAGACAGCAGCGTTAGAGGAGACGTGTCTCTGCCATAAGTAATGGAATTCCACTTTTCACTCTGTCTTGCTATCATGGAAAGAAAAAGCCCAGTAAAGGATGACTGGCCGCCCTACTTTTCCTCCTCTGGCCTTTCATTTGTCTAACTTTCCTGGGATGCCACTGGGGCACTGTGATTTCTGGGACAGTGACCAAGTGCTCCTGTCTGAGCTGGGGGACGTGGGTAATGTGGACAAAGTAGTTGACAGTTTGCCGCTTCCCCATGGTTGAGAGGCAGAGCCATGAGGGCCTGGAATAATGGACACCCAGACCACAGAGTCAGGACAGCGCTTGATGTTCCAGCTCTTTGTGTCAGGCCCTGTGTGAAAAAATCCCTATTGACTGTAGTTTGGGGGTGCATTTCTCCCTCATGTGTGTGTGTGGACATGTGTGGTGTACATGTTGTTAGGCCAGAGTAACTCACGGATGAAACCCCGGGAAGTGAGTCCCTATTTCATCTGCTGTTTTTCTACCTCGTTCAGTAAAAGATAGCATCCTTGTTCGCTGCTGCTCCAGTCGTCTCACACAACCCCTCCTTCTCATCCTGCAGCATAGTGGATTTGATTGATCTGTAGCAAGGGGGGGCAGGGACCTGACATTTCTCAGTGATGTGTAAAAAACATATTGTGTTTGCTTAGAAAAAAAAAAAAGGGAATAGAGAGAGACAGGCTGAGTATACACACAACACACCCACACACACACGTATGTGAGCTTGAGTGTCTAATGGTGGATAGCAGCTCCTTTAAATACCTCCACTTGTGCTTATTTGTGTGTGTTAATCAGCTGCATGGTGCAAAAAGCCACATCTTGCCACCTGGCACTTTTGTTGACAGCTACTGGGAATTATTAGTGTTTCATTTTGACTGGATTTGATGTCTTAAAAGAGGGATGTAGCAGGACTACTGTGAGCAAAGCCCAGCACTGGGCTTCTTCCAATAGCTCTGTGTCCTCTGAGCTCTCGGTCCTGAATCAACTGAGTGATTTGTTCATCTGACTGGAATTAGTCCCAAAAAATCGACCACCCCTCTCTTTCTCTCTCTCAGTTAGAGAGAATGGAGTCTCAGCTAATGTAAAAATTTTCTCTCACCACCTCCTCTATTAGATCTTAAGTGGTTGTGTCACAAACAGGGCCGTACATGATATTGTGTTGTTCAGACACACATCGCTATTTGGGCATCAGAACAGGAAAAGCGTCGAGATGACACATGCATTGTCTCATGGGAGAGGCTCACTACTTTTTCCCAGTAACTGTAAAAAGATCCCCTCTCTGAATATGAAGTGGGGTCATGGTGTTACATCAGACAAGTTGTCAGCTTTTTGTTTATTCATTGAATCCCCAATCCCCAATGTGCCACAAATACACTCACACAAACACATCTCTTATGACAACCACTACGTACAGATCTCTGGTACAACACACAGGAAGATAAGGTTTGGCGGCTGAAAGCTTGGCCATGCTTTGCTTCACTAGAATGGCTTTTGAACAAAGTCTAGCTTGCTATAGAAGCGGCAGATGACTGATAGCGAAAACACTTTTCTGATAAGATAAGGTCCTGGACCTGGATAAGAGTTTGGCTTCCTAAATAGAAGAGATGTACTCTGTAGCTGTCAGGCGGTGATAAGCCATCTTGAACTGCTTCCAGGACCTCAGACACAAAGGTCCGGGCACCAGTAGTGAGTTATTCCCAAACCATGGTCCCTGAAAGGTTTCGATTGGGTGTATTACTGGATAAAAACAATAGAACCACAAATGCCTGCTTAGTGTAGTTTTGCACTTTAGCACTCATCACTTTTATGATTTGTTCTCTGTTTCGTCTCTGTACTGAAAGAACAGCCTGTCTGTACATTTGTGCTGCACTGCTGCCGATGTTTCGGCCAAATTCTCTAAAGTTTTACAATATGCATGTAATTTTTTAATTTCTAATTATGTTAATGAAATTATTGCACTTTTTAAAATATGGCTTACAATGTGCTTCACAATAAAAGTCTAAGGAAAGGAATTTTCACCTAAAGAAAGAAACATTTCAGAAGCGTCTACAGATTTACAGTTAATCCAGAACAATAAAAAATGTAAAAGCTAAGTTTTATAATATTTCATTGTGAAAAGTCTTTTTCTTGTAGTTGAATGGGTGTTAGCATAACAAAATATCTTTGCTCTACATATAGATCTTTCTGGTATTCGGGCAAAATATTTTTGTTTAAAGGGCTTCTGACAGTATTTATGCTTTAAAATGAAAGAACCTGAAATTCTAGCTTTGACCCAAAGCATTAAACATGAGAATAAATTTCAGCCCTTTATTTGATCTTTTCCATTGTAAACACATACATAACTGGCACTAAGATGTTCTATAAAATTATTATTGAATAAATGATTCGATCAAATAAATACATTTTATTACAAGAGCAAAAGCCATAAATATATATTTGAAGAATAGCAAAACAAAATCAGATTTTGTACTCCTTCTTCAGCTCAGTATGACAAAGCAATATCTGTTGACAGAGTTCCATTGTAATCATTCTTTTTAAATTATGCACATCATTTAGCATTTCAAATTTAGAGACAATATTTGCCATCATATGTAATAGAGTCCAAAGGGAAATAATATCATCAGGAAAATTACTGACATCCTTTGTTAAAAAATATATTTCTGTATCATGTTAATTCTCAAATACATTATTTCACAAATAAAAACACTCAGGAGGGGTTTTAAAAGCGATGCTGCCGTGTAAAGAAACGGCATACTTACCTATTCTCAGCTTTGAGGGTCTTATTTGAACAAGAGTATTTACTCTGGGAAAGGGTGCTATAAATGAACATAGAGGAAGTGGAAGCACAAAGAGTAGTTCAGACTGGCTAAAAGGAAACTGAGTCCTGCGTGTGAAGGGGGGAATTTTGGTGGTTACGTTTGCAGTACCAGAGAATTTTTTTTTTTTTTTAATTTAACGAGAGCGGTTTCAGATAGCTTTACTAATCTCACAGATTTCTCCAACTTTACAGTTTACGCTTTTTGTTTAATTCTTCAAAAAAGTTTCTAAGTAATGGTGCTTATCTTTACAAGTAAACATGGCTATGGCACATTTTAATGCCATTCCCTATAGAAGCCCTCCTAATGAGGTTGTTTTGTTCTATATAGGAGACATTTAAAAAGAGAAAGAGGGTGGGGGTAGGGACAGAACTCCCAGAGAGGACAGGCCTTAAGATGGAGGTCTTCCTCCCAGGACGTGACAGGCTGTTGGCTGGAGGATGCTCAGGAAGGCCTTGGCAGACCAACAAAGACAGCCCTTCAGCTGCAGGGTGTAGTTTTTCAGGCCCCAGCATCCCCTTTGGCAGCAGCACAGAGAGTGCTGGCGTGCACAGGCCCCCGGCCCGAGAGACGGGGAAGTAAGGCCCGTTCTTTTATTTACTCAGGCTGCTGCTGAGGCCTGGGCATTTCTTGTCTGGGTGAAGAAGGAAAAAAACAAGTCTCTCTCTCTCTTTCCTCTGGAGGTCTCCTGAGGAAGATTGCTCTTTCATCTACAGTTGTTCACACACTTGTTTCGGCCATTGCCCTTGTATCTGTGTATTCTATGTGTGCATGTATATCTGCACAAGTATATGTTTGTTGCTGTGAGTAAGTCTGTGTGTGTGAGAGTGTGTGTGTGTGTGTGTGTGTGTGTGTTTGTGAGGGAGAGTAAAACTGTTGTATGTCTCACTATGCGGGGTGATAGTAAACGAAATGTATAGTTTAGAATCTGGATGCCTTAAAACAGATGTGACCTTTCTTTTTATTTTTTCTCTGTGCTTTTTCCTTTTATTGTCCTCTTTGGTTTTCTTTCTTTTTTAAAAATCAGACATTTTGATAGCCATCTCAGTTAAATAAACGATTTAGCGGTCATGTGTTCAACAGAAGCAGGGACTTGGGGTTTCTGGTCCAGCACATTTACTACATATTTAGGTCAGATCAGCAGGAAGATACCTTGAGCATAGGTGCAACAGAGCCTGAACAGATGCAACTCAGAGGCAAATTAATTACATTAATTATATGGTAGTATTTGTTTTGTACAGCTGCTTCCGTAATACACCACAAACCTCGTATTATTGTAGCTTTTTGCCCATCTGAACATGTTTATTCTGCTATTTGAACTCAAGCGATGTTTGGACTCCCACATTTCCCCCACAGATACAACTTTATGTATGTGTATTATTGGAGTAAAGGCGCTAAATAAATAAATCACATCAAGTACACAAACACAAACAAAAAAATAAATAAATGGAGTGAGGTTGTCCTGACAGCTTAGTAATGTCTCAAGGCAAAGACACCCTCATTTAAGGCAGTAGATTTTAATTTAGCCTTGTATACAAGCCCATTTATTTGTTTGTTTTATGCTATTGTCTCCAAGCCAATATGTTTGACTGTAAGGCATTAGCTGGGGTCATTCTTCTTGCACTGTCTTCTTCTCCTATACCCTGGGAGGCAGTATGAGAGAGGGCAGATCCGCCCCCTCTGTGGAGGAGGGCATAGCACTGAGTCACCCATCCTCCCTCAAACCACAGAGTGAGAGAGAGAAAACATTGAGACATGTACGAGAGATAAAGCAAGTAAATCAAGCAAGGTTTGCTCCTTGAGTGAGATGTGTGTGCAGAGTGGGCGCCTTGCCAGGGGTGGGAGGTTTCCGGGAGGGCCACGGTGTGGAGGTGGGCTCTCAATGTGCCGCTTTCAGCAGTTTGGAGGGGCAAGGGAATGGCCTCCGACCCCATCTGTTTCCTGAAGATAGGCCTGATGGGGGTAAGTGCTCAGAGAGGGCATGATATCCTGACAAAGGGCAGATCTCCCAGCAAAAACAACAGAAAGGGGGAGAGAGAGAAAGAGAGACTTAGATTTGTCAGCTGAAGGGGAGTACAGAGGTTGGATCCTGGAAAGAGCTTGTGCTTTTCCTTCGTCCCTCTCATAAATCTTTGCAGTTTCCTCTTGTTTTTCCCAATCCAAGTTTTGGCCTTTTGACACTTTTTTTTTTTCTGAAGGGGTTAGGATTACGTTGTTTTATTTAGGTAAGGAAGTTCACAGCACTTAGAATTCAGCAGCGGGAAGAAGTGGTCTGTAACCTTTTGAACTTGTGGAAAGTGGTGTTCTGTGTTTTCCATTCATATCACTGTACAGTGAACCAGTGGAATGGAATGTCGGCAAAGAAGTGGTTTGAATAGGGACACATTAAAGTTACTGTAAAAAAAACAAAAAAAACAGCGGTGTTCCTTGGTCATTCTCCGCACCTGCTTGTCCTTGAGTAAGATAGTTTGCCACTGGGTTGTCTTCTCCTATCCGTTTCCCTGGCCCCTGACTCCCCCCACCCCTCATCAGTGAATAGCCTTTTCATCCATCTAGTATGAGTTGCCTCACAGCTTAGAACAGACCGCACAGACAAATATGATAATAATGCATATTCTATAATCTGATATCTATTGAGTGATGTTCTGAAAGGCCAATGTTTCATGAAAGTCATCTATTTTGCAGTGGATATTTCCTAAAGGCTATGCATAGCTGTTGTCTAAATTGCTCACTTAATCTTCTCTTTCACTCTCGAGAACAGCTTTTTCGCTGTTTTTTTTTTCCTCTCCTGTCTTAAGGTCATTTCAAGGGCTCTTGTTTTTCAAAAATATTCTAGTAATTGTTCAGGAATAATAGAAATGTTCTCATTTACCTCATGCAGAGCTTTCATCCTAAAGTACACAAATTGTCCTGTGTTGGCTTTAAATGTCAGAGAGATTGTTTTTTGAGTCACAGTGGGCTAAGCCATTACATGGCCACATACAAGGTTAATTGTGGTAAAAGTATTTCCACTTATTCTTTTCCCTAATTATACTTAAAATTGCATATTTAAATGTAACTTTTTAGATAACACCTAAGGAGAGGTATTGTTTCCACTGAAGAAAAAATTGTACAAGTTGCAAAGTATTCTAAATTCATACTTCACAACCTTATAATTACCATGACAAATAACACCATGCTCACCCACCTTTTCCTTTCAAAAGAGTGAGACAAATGAGTTGCTAATACAGTCTTACAAAACACCTCTCTCACTCACTCTCTCCCTTCCTCTCCTACTTTTTCCCTCCGACATGCCCTTAACCTCTTTTCTTTTTGTTCCTCTTTTTGTCTTTTTCTCCAGACGGTGCTGATCTTGAGGATGACCCATCATGTTCTTGGCCGGCATCATCTCCCTCCAGTAAGGACCAGACTTCTCCAGGACACTGCGAGGACTATGATTTTGGCGAGGAGGAAGGGGGCCCTGGCCTGCCATACCCATGCCAGTTTTGTGACAAGTCCTTCAGCCGCTTAAGCTTCCTCAAGCGTCACGAACAGAGCCACGGTGATAAGCTCCCTTTCAGTTGTACCTTTTGCAGCCGCCTGTTTAAGCACAAGCGCAGCCGCGATCGACACGTAAAGCTACACACCGGTGATAAGAAATACCACTGTGGAGAGTGTGACTCTGCCTTCTCACGCAGCGATCACCTCAAAATCCACATGAAAACTCACGCCTCTAACAAACCCCACAAGTGCCCTGTGTGCCGCCGAGGCTTCCTCTCCTCCAGCTCTCTCCACGGCCACATGCAAGTACACGAAAGGGGCAAAGATGGCAGCAGTTCGAGCTTGTCCAGAGCTGATGAATGGAAACTGAAAGAAACTCGCAAATGCAGCCGTTGTGAGGAGGGCTTTGATGTCCCAGAGGACCTCCAGAGGCACATCGCAGAGTGCCACCCGGAGTGTTCTCCATCTGAGGATGGAGGCCTGGGTGCCACCCTGCAGTGCATCTACTGCCATGAGCCCTTCAGTGATGAGGGCACCCTGCTGACTCACATTGACCAGGCCCACAGCCGAGACAGGAAGGGCCATACCTGTGCTATCTGCTCCGAGCACTTTTTGTCTGTTGAGGACCTCTATGCTCACATGGACATCCACCAGCTCCCTGAATCCAGTAACCACAGCAACAGCCCTTCCTTGCTGACCGTTGGCTACACATCTGTCTCTAGCACCACTCCTGACTCCAACCTCTCTGTCGATAGCTCCACAATGGTGGAAACAGCACCACCTGTTCCCAAGACAAGGGGGAGAAGAAAGAGGGCTGCTCAGAACACATCAGACATTGGAGGACGATCTTCAAAACAGCCTAAAGTCTCCTACAGTTGCATCTATTGCAACAAGCAAGTATTCTCCAGTTTGGCTGTGCTTCAAATTCACCTGAGAACCATGCATCTGGACAAGCCAGAGCAGGCGCACACTTGCCAGTTTTGTTTGGAGGTTCTGCCCTCTTTACTAAATCTAAATGAACATCTAAAGCAGGTCCACAATGCAGAAGACCATGCTGCCCTGTTAGCCAGCTTGCCTGATGCCCTTCTTCAGTGTAACTTCTGCCCCGAGGTACTGAGTGACCTCAATGCCCTCCAGGAACACATCCGCTGCTCCCATGGCTTCCCCAGTCCTGTGGCCAAGGAGAGCAATGCTTTCTTCTGCCCCCAGTGCTTCATGGGATTCCTGACAGAGGCTACCTTGGAGGAGCATGTTCGTCAGACTCACTGTGATGGGGGAAGTCTGCGCTTTGACTCCCCCTTGGCTGTAACTCCTAAGGAGTCTATAGTAGAGGTGTACTCCTGTTCGTACTGCACCAATTCCCCCATATTCAACAGTGTTCTGAAGCTCAACAAGCACATCAAGGAGAACCACAAGAACATTCCGCTGGCATTGAACTACATCAACAATGGAAAGAAATCCCTGCGCACTCTGAGCCCCTCTTCTCCAATATCTGTGGAACAAACAGCCATGCTGAAACAAGGAGGTTCACGCAATACCAGTGAGTTCATATGTAACCAGTGTGGGGCCAAGTATACCAGCTTAGACCTTTTCCAGACTCACTTAAAAACTCATCTGGATGGTCTGCAGCCTCAACTCACCTGCCCACAGTGCAACAAAGAGTTTCCCAACCAAGAGTCCCTTTTGAAGCATGTGACAAT
This sequence comes from Candidatus Epulonipiscioides gigas, assembly GCA_001983555.1. GTDB lineage: Bacteria > Bacillota > Clostridia > Lachnospirales > Cellulosilyticaceae > Epulonipiscioides > Epulonipiscioides gigas. The sequence continues at coordinate 20,786 of LJHE01000023.1, read as the reverse complement.
TCACTTCACCATTACCTCCACGTATTACATCTGTGAGAGCTGTGACAAGCAGTTCACCTCAGTGGATGACCTGCAGAAGCACCTACTTGACATGCATACCTTTGTGTTCTTTCGTTGCACTCTCTGTCAGGAGGTTTTTGACTCAAAAGTATCTACCCAACTCCACCTGGCTGTAAAACACAGCAATGAGAAGAAGGTTTATCGCTGCACCTCCTGCAACTGGGACTTCAGACATGAGACTGATCTACAGCTACATGTAAAACACAGCCATCTGGAGAACCAGGGCCGTGCACATCGCTGCATTTTTTGTGGGGAATCTTTTGGCACTGAGGTGGAACTGCAGTGCCACATCACCACTCACAGCAAGAAGTATAACTGTCGCTTCTGCAGCAAGGCTTTCCATGCCATTGTCCTTTTGGAGAAGCATTTGAGGGAGAAACACTGTGTGTTTGATGGAAAGGCGCAGAACTGTGGTGCTAATGGCTCTACTATAAGCGGTGGGGATGGCCAGCCTAAAGAAGATGCTGAGCTACAAAGTCTCATAACTAACAGCCATGGTCCAGGGCCAACAGGAGGATCTGTGGTGGAGTCTCAGAACAGCCATGATGGAAGTGAGGAAGAGGTGGACACTGCAGAGCCCATGTATGGGTGTGACATCTGTGGGGCATCTTACACCATGGAGTCACTCCTTGTTAACCACCAGTTGAGGGACCACAACATACGCCCTGGTGAGAGTGCCTTGGTTAAGAGGAAAGCTGAAATGATCAAGGGCAACCACAAGTGCAATGTCTGCTCTCGCACCTTCTTCTCTGAGGCTGGGCTGAGGGAACATATGCAGACCCACCTTGGGCCTGTCAAACACTATATGTGTCCCATCTGTGGGGAGCGCTTCCCCTCCTTGCTCACCCTGACTGAGCACAAGGTCACCCATAGCAAGAGTCTGGACACAGGCAGCTGCCGCATTTGTAAGATGCCACTGCAGAGTGAAGAGGACTTTCTGGAGCATTGCCAGATGCACCCTGACCTGAGGAACTCCCTGACAGGTTTCCGCTGTGTGGTTTGCATGCAGACAGTCACCTCCACATTGGAGCTCAAGATCCATGGTACCTTCCACATGCAAAAGACAGGAACTATGTCTGCTAACCAACCACTGGGCCGCAGCAATATCAACTCTCATAACCAGCAGCAACACCACATCCAAAAGACTTTCAAGTGTGCATCTTGTCTGAAAGATTTCCGGTCCAGACAAGACCTGGTGAAACTGGACATCAACGGACTGCCTTATGGACTCTGTGCATCCTGTGTTACAGCAGCTGGTTCCAAGAGCTCCAGCCCAACAGTGAATGGAGGAAGGCAACAGCAGCAGCAGGGTGGAGCCACCACTCCAGCAACAACCACAGCCGCTTGGATCCAGGGGGAGAGTCTTAGCCCTGGAGATGGGAAAGGCAAAGTAGTCTCTTCATCCTCTTCATCCTCCTCCACATCCTCATCATCTGCTGCAAAGACAAGATGCTCCAGCTGTAATGTGAAGTTTGAGTCTGAGGCAGAGCTGCAAAACCATGTCCAGACAGTGCATCGGGATCAGACCGGGGACAGCAACAGCAGTCAGCTCAAGACCCCCCAGGTGTCCCCCATGCCCAGAGCCAGTCCCTCACAAACTGAAGAGGTATTATTAATTTGTGTTGAATTGAAATAAGATCAGTAGTTCATTAAAATTTGCAGAGGTTCACAAGTTATTCTATATTTCTACGTAAAATTTGTAAAAGTGAAGTCCTAGTTTTTACAACCCCTTTCCCGTTGTGTTTTATTTGCAGAAGAAGACATACCAGTGCATCAAATGTCAGATGGTGTTCTACAGCGAATGGGACATCCAAGTTCATGTGGCCAACCACATGCTGGGTAGGAGATAACTCTTTTTGTTTCATTTATTATGGTCTCTGTTGCATTCCTGGAACAAAGTCATAAAAAACAGTGCTTGAGTAAGTAAAGTCTTTCTAGATTTTAGCATAGATTTAGCCAATGAAGCTCTTAGGTGTGTGATATCAGTGGAGGGTATGATTTTGTATGACCGTCATTGGTACAATATACAAATCATTTAGACAAAAATCACAGAATTTCACAAGTATATGATCATTATAGGATTGATGTGATATATGTACGTAACACAATATTTGACCCTGTCTCATTCAGGCTCACAAGTATCTGGATCACATCACCAAATAGGTGGAATTATTTTAATATTTTGACCATCAAGTGCATCCCCAGTGTTGTGCATTTACAAACCCATCATCTTCATTTCCCCATGCATGTGAATGGTAAAATACAGTACATGTGCATGCTTGTGGAGCAGAGTCTCTCCACTTCAAACCACTATGTAAGAAGGTAGTTTGAAGTAGTGGAAACATGCAGATTATTGAAACAAATTTTTAACAGTTAAAAAAATTCAAGATTTATTTCACAGATCTTTGGAAAAATCTCCACATTGCTATTGTACATTATTTTGTTCGTATATTGTGCTTCTTCACATAAATATTCTGTTAACTGAGATGTGAGTACAACATTTGGTGAAATACTCTCATGTTCTCTGCATTTAATGACGTCAAAACAACTGAAAAAATGGATATTTGATTTTATGACACTGTATACGCTAAAATTCTTTCAAATTTCCTATTTCCTTCCACAAGATTCCTAAACAAAGAGCACAGTTTTAAGACTAACCTCCTCTGTACTTTTGGTTTGGTCATTTGTATGCAGGCAGAATAATTTGTTGAGAACAGACAATTGGAAAACAGGTTTTCTTGCCTGCAGTAAGTAGGCGTCTGAATTCCGGTCTCACGTTCCTTTATTCATTCATTTATTCAGCTCGTTTGGCGGCTCTTTCATTACACTGCATTATCTGTTGTCTTCAGTGGGAGAGAGACTCATTGATCTGGAACCAAACCGCCTCTCTGTTTGGGACACGCTTCTAGGCGCAGGTGAATTTAAACACGGTGGGCAATTCTATCAGGACCGGTAGGCAATTCTATCAGGGACCCACTGTTTGTGCATAAACAATCAGAAGCATGTGATTTGTGATTTTGATGCTTCGGTGTATTTGCTAAGGAGAGAGACGAGCTGAGAGTGTGTAGGTGTGTATTTTGTATTCATCTTTGCGATCTGTTCACCCACTATTCTACTGGGGGTGCCTAATACAGTACCATGCCAGCATTAGTCCTTTCTCTCGCAAAGGCAGGCACGGAGCACACTGGGAGGGTAGAAAACAAACCCCCCTACTGGTTATTTTATGTCTGTCAGCCGCACAAGCACACAGTTCCTCCGTAATAGTGGAATTCAGAGAGCTTAAGATAACAGGAGGATAGGTGATTGGGTTATTGTCTGATGTCTTACTTCTCTGATATGCCGTTGCTTTGTATCCAACATGATCACGGGTTTCATCAGACTCCTCAAAAGGGTTTCTGTTGGATGCATCTGCTTTGTGATCTCTAAAATATGGAGAAAACAAAACTCTTCGTAATGAGAATTTGGTGAAGTTATCTGGAAGAAACTGCATTTTGTAAAACAAACAAACAAAAAGGAAACCGAATAAAGAACTATAATGAGAATATGTTAGATTGTGTAGGTGTAAAGAAAAAACATATACGCCAGGTTACAGCTTCGTAACAAAAATGTTGATCTTGTGATCTTGTAAAGCTTATCAAAAATCGGCCCGCCTTAATCTAAAATGGGGTTAAATTCCATCTAGTCTGTAATCACTGCACAGCCAATTTGGGCCAAAAACACAGGGAAAAAATACTCATTTGGAAAAAGCTCTAAATACCTTCGCTACTGAAAAAAGGGACACTTTCTCCTTTTAATGGCCATCTGCACAGGAGAGGGGAAACAGGGGGCTGGGGTCATCTCCGCTCAGCTGTCGGCGTTATTAGCGTAGGTAATGGAGCAGACGCTGGATTCATAGGGGTGTTGTTTTCATCCATGCCCCGCTCCATGGTGTCAGTTCACACTGATAACTCTATATATAGTGATGTGCCGTGACATAACCATAGTGCTAAGTGTATGGAACAACAAAACCTGAGCCTGTCTAACCCAGACAAGTCCATATTAGCTGCCTTTGTAACACAATAGTCCCCCTAAACCAAGTGCACTCAGCCTTCACCCTCTCCTCCTCCCGTCGGTCTGAAGCGCTCGTGGATGCCTCCTCTGTACGACTGCCAGCACATTTTGATGCATGGATAATACACTGGGATGATGACGGTCCTGGTTCAGACATAAAGCGCGGCTCCGGTGCCCAGCTACTCAACATTTACTATGATAATAGAGGTAAATGAAAAGGAAGGAGGTGGCCATGGGTGCAGAAGGGTGTGCTGCAGACCAGCCCCAGCCAAGCCTGTGAACGGCCCCACGTGTGTTAAGATGGAGGCCGCAGCCTGCTAGGGCCCAGATGGATCAGTACACATTTGCTGTACAGCTGGTCGCTCTGTTTGGGGACCTGGTGTGATACTCCTATGGAGAAAAAAATGATATCGCCACCATCCAAGGAGCAATTTAATAGCAGGCCAGAAGACAGCTGGCCACTCTTTAGTTTAGAGTTTTTTTGGCATGGCTCACTTACAGAATTGAGGGTGTCCGATTTTTCTCCAGAGACACACAGATTTATACAGCTTTCAGCTGCTGCAGTCACTATCAAACCTTTTATATTTTCCTTTCAGATTAGAAAACAAATCTGTCCATCAGTTCAATTTGCTGTGCTGTGTAGTATTTGCATTGGTGAAATATATTTAAAATCACAGTGCTTCACCAAGTTGTCTGTTTGTTTAAGAGGACCTTTGAAGGTCTTTCATTGACACAAAAGCCTTTTTGGTTTTATCAGCATGCCATCATGCCACCCCATTGCTTCACTTTGACCCCACTGTAAACTATGACATTTGGAGCCTCATGGGGGGGCACGTTTGGCCCATTTATCGCACTGTTTCAAATGTCCCTGTGTGGATTTTCAGAGCCCTGACATGTTTTGAAGCACGGGCTCTGTCTTAAAGGGTTTTAAAGGTGAAAAGGGTTTTTGCTTTTCCGTTATATCTGCTTTCAATCCAATTCTCGTGTCACTCCTGTCCATTCCAAGCAGCTACTGCCAAGGTGGCAGAGCTCAGAAGGACAATTGTAAACAAACAAACCAAACTACATCCCAGAAAAGTGTTTTTGGGGTCACCTCTACGGATTTTTTGGGTTGGTGACAGCACTGAGCTTGAAGCCAAGTCAGGGAGGAGCCTTCTCTCACAGACAGGAGCCGGTGGCCTGGTCGGCCCAGGCAGAGGGGGGCACTGGAGGGGTGGAAAGGTTCGGGGGCGGAGAGGGAAAGGCACATTTGCTGTACAGCTGGCCGCTCTGTGTGAAGCAGGCACTGTGGGCCGTTACAGAGCTGGAGAGGAGAGCGAGTGAGAGGCCTTTAGCTCTCCCCTAGTTTCTCCTCCTCCTCTCTGTTCTCTCTTTCTCCTTTTCCCCCTCTCTCTGTCCAATATCTTTCCGTTCTCCTCTGACTATCTAGCTCTAAATTTTCATATTAACTGCACTCCAACCTGGCAAAACATAACTGCATTGGCTGTTGGTGGGGGAGCAGACAGGAGGCACACTGTAACAGTATTTGAAGCTGAAAGCCTTGTTTTGTTTCTTGCTAAGGGCCACAAATTATCCTCAACACATATCCTCTTGTCTTCAGCCCCTAGAGCAACTTGGCCAGTGTATGCTGATTACATGGTCTCCATCACTGTCTCAGCCCCGGTGACAACACAGTTTCTACTACATTAGGTGCTTTTTTTCCTTCTCCTGGTGCATAAACAGTATACGGTATTTTAAATTCTTTGTTTTTTTTTTTCCTATAATCCTCTTTGATTAGGTGTGTCTGATGGTGTTCCCTCAGTTTCTGGGACTCATTCATAGAGCACATACACATGTAATCTGCTAACAAACATGGCCAAACACTCCTCATTTGACTCCTAGGGGGCTGGATCAGAGTCAGAACTCAATAGACAACACGGCACAGGAACAGGATCAATCTTATGAAATAAATAAGAGAACAGGCTTGGACCAGCCAGTGGAAACAAAGGAAACCATGCGTGCCCTATACTGAGTGTGATATCTGCCTGCTTTTATTAATTGGTGATTAATAACGCCTCTCTGTTCGTTAGCGCAGTCACCTCCCGTGCAGCCAAGTGTGTTGCTGCTAATATGCAATTATGCGCACCTTACTGCTCGTTACATTATACCTCTCCCTGACTAATGTGGCGTCCATGAGGGGAATAGAAAACAGAGAGAGCTGCACAAAAAAAAAAAAAAAAAAAAAAAAAAAAAAGGGATCCATCAATAAGATTCTCACATTCACTCTGTTACCTACCGGTCTGGATGGCAACAAAAAAAGAAGTTTCTTACAAATTCCTCAACGTAACCAGGAGACTGCATTAAAAGTTTTACAGCATTGCAGAGACTGTTTTGCTCTTCCTGGTGTTTTTTGTTGTAAAGCAGAGGTAATTGACATCACCATGGGGATGCTCTGTTGCTAGGCCAGACAAGCTCAGTCTGATGTGGTCCTTATCTATTGATTTTCCTGACATTTCCCCACACTTCACAGACTAGGCCAACATGTGAGAAAATATCTGATGCTCTCAGTTCATACAGCCTGTTTGTACAGACTCGGAGCGAACACTAGCTGCCCCTTACTGCATTGCAATTGGTAGATTGATGTCACCATGGTGATTTGGGGCGAATTCCTTTCGGTGATTGGATGAAATGTGTTCATCTGTTGGGTTAATCATTTGTTAAGTAAGCAACTACGAACTAAATACAACTATAAAGTTATGCAAAAATCTTACGAGTTTCTTGGAATTTAAAGACTTTATCTCGTTGTGGATTAACTGGTTTACTTTCAAAATCCTCCTGTGCAAGTCTTGTTGGGTACTTTAGCGACCTGAATAAAGGTAGGCCCTTCCTGTGCTTCCGGCCATGTTTTATTGATATACAGGAGGGATGTCTCCTTTAGAGTGTTAATGCCAACCCTTGTTCTGAAGTGAAGCCCATAAATACTGGATGATCAGAATTAACCTCTGCATTACTCCACCTCCCCATGGTCCCCGAGATGTCACCAAGGCCGTAGGTGCATGCGCACCCTTGGTCTGATGGGGTTGCTTAGCAGTCTGACTGGAGGGGGGCTTATGGGAGAAGTGCAAACAGACAGTCCTCCCTTAGTAAAGGTCAGAGCTGCAACCTACACCTCTCAAATCCCAGCCGGCCCTGATGGGACCTGGGTTCCAAGCGTGCCCAGAGATGCTTGTGGTAAGGGAGAATTGCTCTGAGAGTGAAGTAGTGCGCTACTGCCGAACTGCATTGCTTTTAGAGGTTGTCAGCACCAATAGTAGTGTGACAGATCCGATCTAACTTTGTGTAGTGGCTCTTACTTGGTGTGTTTCTGGAATGCTGTGCACGCTGGGACAGCAGTAGCTATCATATGCTACCGAATAGGAAAGAGTTTCAACGATGTTCACAAAATCGTTGCTAAGTACGCTTCATGTGCTTAGAGAGGTTTGTTTAAGAAAACAAATAAAGTACCCTAAAAAAGTTTTAACTGTCTTTATGGAGCACGACGGTTGTTTTCCAAAGTACCATGTAACAAATCCTCATCGAACTTTGGCTGTGTGAATGGCAGACAGGGGAGGAGAGGGGAGGGGGATAGGGTTCTGAAAGGCCCCCCAGCGTCAAAGCCTTAATAATCATGTGAGCAGCGCTGGACTTCATTACCCTCCTGTTCGACAGGCCGAGTGCCAGCCTGGATTGCTGGCTGGCTGTGGCAAGGTCAACGGCGGAGGAAAAACCAGTTACTGTGTTACTCTGGAGCGGAATGGAGAGGGGCGGCCATCTGTCAGCTCAGGCCTGCCATACCCGCAGAGCAAATGGACACGGGCGGCCAGAGGAGAGGCCACAGACACCCATAGAGCTAAACCCAGTGAGCATAACACTGAGGCATGGACACAGATCCAGCCAAAGAGATGGGCCTTGATACCACTAAAAAACATATATACACACACACACACATCGCAGCAAAGATAAGGCTATCTCCAAGAAATTTGGCAGCAGGTCGTGTGTGTTTATGCGTGTTTGTTTTTAGTGTCAGCACACTATTGGGCCCCTACTGTTTTAAGTCCAGATGGCAAACCATTTGATAAAAAGTTGATAAAAGTTTTGCTTGGCTTGCCAACGGTAAATGTTTTAATCATACTGTTCCTTTAGGACGACAATCGCCTTGTGAAGCTAGGTGCAGAAAAATGTAAACGGCCTTTTGACACATTTAACACGTCAGCAGGGACCACAGGCAAGTTAGGGATCTGGTGGAAGCAAAATGCCATTATATATATACTCTCTCAGATGTCATGCACTTTTATATAGACTCTAGTTTTAGTGTTTCACCTTGCTGGCTGTTTGTTGGCGTCTGAGTCGCACCGACCCTCTCAGTGAGGACCTTTACGATGCCCTCTGGCCAAAGTGGAAGAACCCTGTGGAATGTTCCAAAGCTCTCTAATAGGTTTCAGGTGCTGCGGGCCACCGGCCAGCCCCCTGCCATCACCCCACTCTGTGTGTCTTGTGTGATAGGACTCCCTGCTCAACAGTCAAAGCACCGCCATTTCTCCTCTAAAAGAGAGAGGGCAGAGCCGCGAAATGGATACCCACTGTTGTTTACTGTGAAATCTGTGCTTTTCTTTGAATTAGTCACTTATTCGCTCTTTCTTTTGGCTCACTTAAAGCCTCGTGCATCTTCTTTTAAATGAAAATTCTCACATTTATATACAGGTCAAATAAAAGCGCTGCCGTTTTTCTTACACATATGGTTGAAGTTGAGGCAAGAGTGCAATTTGCATCTTGAACATCCCACAACTCAGCACAGCTTAAGTTCCTCCTTGTTTTCCTCCTGCACTGAGAATACCGACCCCCCGGCTTGTGCGTCAACATGCTCCGGAAAACAGGGAGATGGTCCTGGGCGATTCCCCCCACTTTAATGGAAATCACACAGGAACTCCCTGGATGAAAGCTTTATTAGTTATTAAGGTTTAATGTTGATATCAGTGCTTATATGTTTACTAGAGTGCACGGTGCTGCTGATGTGGAATTGTCAGAGAGGTGCAGATTTAGTGAGGAATTAGTGTACACCCAGGATTTAATTAAGGGGATCTATTTCCATCTTGTTAGAAAGAGATAATGTGAGTACTTCATGCATCACAAGTTACCATATTAAATGCTGCTTCCTGTACTAGTATTGTATCCACTACAGTAGTGCTTGTAGATTATAGAAGAGAAACAACATTCTATATTAAGCTTGAAGACTTGTAGCTTAAAGCTTCAAGCACGTAAGCTCTCTCCTTACATATTGTATCAGACATGTTTGATATTTGAAAAAATATTTATCGCAATATTTCAAGCATGTGTGCATCTTTTCATGTGCAAATGCAGCGATAAAACACACGTGACATTCATTAGAGGTAAAACGGTCACACTTGCACTCTTTTCATGTGTCTCATTCCATTTCCAGCATGACAGTGGAGTGTGAACACTGAAGCGACATGGCCTCTTTGTCTCTCCATTTGTCCCACCATTGCCTAGAGACGTAAACCTTAAGCCACTCACTCTCTGATTAATCTTTAACATTTATAATTACTAATTAAGTTAGTAAGAGACTTTTAATGTAGTCCTCCTTCAATGGGGAGCAGAGAGGACAACAGATCATTAGCTTTAATAATGAACGTGGATGAGACAGATAATGGCCTATGATAGGTGAATACTGACAGTTATATTTAATGGGGCGAGTGTATGGGAAATGCTGTGAGCAAGTAGCACTTCATGGATTCAAAGGCACAAGGAGCAAAGGTAGTGAAGTACTCCGGTTTTTCAAAAAGGCCTTAAAGTATGCAGACATGGTTTGTACTAATTAAAATATATATGTGTAATGTCTATATTAGCAACGCAGGATGAATCATATAATGCATAGCTGAAGTGCAAATTGTGTCAACCCCATTTTCAAGTGCAAAATTTATTTATTCATTCATACTGATTTCATTGAGTTTTTGGTCTCCCTAATGCCTTCTGTGTATCTCATTATCACATTATTACATTAGTGTCTGCATTATCCTGGTGGCTGTAAGTTGCTGCCCATTAAAAGAGTCATTTCATCTCAGTTTTTTTTCTTTTTCTTTTTTTTTTTTCTTTTTTTTTTTTACCTTAACGACGATGCTACTCTGGCACATTCCGCGAGCCTTCCCACTTTGGGGAAGGTGCTTATGCCATAATGATTATTATCATTAAGAAGATATTAATGTGCTTAGTGTTTGCGACCCAGCTGCTCATCATGGCCTGAGCTCCCTGCCGGGGAGGGGAAGAGGAGCTGCTGCCAAAACGGACAGTGCACGCAGGCCACCGCCCACCTGTCCAGAGGTTTCAGGGTTAGTGGAGGTCACACCCACCTACCTCCCTGCCCTCTGCTGAACTGGAGGAGGGATGGCGCAGAACATAAAATTGGAGGAGATGAATTGTGTTATGTGAGAGTGAAGTCAAAGAGCGCCGGTGAATGAAATCAAGTGATTTTTTAAAAACTCAACCCCAATTGCAAGCACCTTCCTCATATACAATATCAGCATGCATATTAATTATGGTTATGTTACTCTGCTGTAAAGGGAAATGTATGTTTTCCCTGCAGAGATTTATGCCACATAATTATTCACTGAATTTCATTCTCACTATTATTCCGGGCTACAGCAACACTATTCTTTTCTTGCATTAAAAGATACATAAAACATAAAATAAGTTAGTTTTATTAGTTGATTTAATCAAAAAATATACTTCTGCAAAATCTTAACCTTTTATGCATTATGAAAGAGAGTTCAGTGGCAGGATGTCTGTGTGAAGACTCCCGTTCTGAAGCCCTCACATGCACACAGATAGATGGTGTGGGGCTGACGGCAGCCTGGCTCTGCCTCCTCCAGTCTCTCAGTTTCAAATTGCTGCTTCATTAGGGCTTGGAAAAGAAACCCATGGTTACATTTAATCAAACGAATTGGTATGGCAGATCCACATAATCAATCACAATCCTTATCCAATATGCTACATTCTGTACCTACCAAGCTGGCTTGGAGAAAAGTCAATTATGGCCCCTCTCTCTCTCTCTCTCTCTCTGCTCCTCTGCCTGGGTTGCTCAGATATTATACTGTTTCTGCAGTTGTTTTCATTATGCAAACACGGACCGTGTGCATCTCACACATGCAGCCTTCTCCTACTCATTCAGTCATTCTCTATTTTTTTTTCCTTTTTTTTATACCGCTTGTTCTTGTATGATACATGGGCTGTGGGTTTGTTAGGGAGCATGATGTGCCATTTCTGGAATAATCAAATTAACTATTAATGATTTTTTGCTCTCAAACTAACACTTGTGTTACACAGTGGGCTGCAGTCAGTGATGTTGTTCATATTTCATATGTTTCGTGTCCATGCGGATCTGTTCTCACTGTCTCTCTCTGTATGAAATTGTTTACAGTTTGTTTCCATACACATTCTACTTTCCTACCACATATTTTGGACTACATTTATGTGAATGTAAACATGCACATACTGCGCATGCACGCTCGCACACAATGCTCCCATACCTTACTTACGCTAATCACTCGATCCATCAGTCATTTTGTTTCCCTTTTTTCCTCGTCTTGTGTGTTCTTTCTCCCTACGTTTCTTTGCTTCGATGTTCAGCCTCGCGCGCAGCCAACGTGCTCCACATAACACACACACACAAGCTAGGAAACACACACAGGCAGGCACGCACGCACAAGGTAGCTAGGTTGGTGGGGGCCATGGCTGCAGCTCTTCTGCGCAGTCCCAGAGTGGCTCCCGGGGCTCGGCTGCCAGTTGTTTGCCAGCGTCTCCGGGTGGAATTCATTCAAATTAAAGCGGTGGAATGAGGCCCGAGTCCCAGAATGCCTCGTCCCTCTCCTTCATCAGCATTCCGCCGATGAGAGTAATTAAAGCAGAAATTAATTCTGCTGTAAGCAGAGGAGCCACAGAATAACTGATATTAGAGGCTGGATGATGAATGCTTGGCATCAAGGGAGGTCTCAGGGGAGGAAGGGGAAATTCACAGATCTCTTTTTCTTTCTTTCTCTCTTTCTTTTTTCCTTTCTTTCTTTCTTTCTGTCTTTCTTTCTTGCTATCGTTCTTTCTCTCTTTCTTTCTTTACGTCTTTCTTTCTTCCTTTTATACCTTTTTTGTCTTTCTCTCATCCTTTCTTTCTTTATCTCTTTCCTGTCATTCCACTGTTCAATCTCTTTCTCTTCGCCCACTCCCGTTTTTTTTTTTTTTTCTAATTTTTGGTTTTATGTCTACATTTACATACATACATATGTCAACATTTCTCTCTTCTGTGCGTTATTCTTTGCGTCTGCTAACCACTTGTCTCGTCTAATCTTTACTTCTTTTTCATCCTTTGTAACATTCGTCCTTTCACATCGCCTAAACATTGCCACCGAGAGCGAAAGCCATTGGTTTTAAGCATGACTGAAGACATTGCCACTAAGCCTCCTCTGCTCAGTAACAGTATTTCACATTCTGTCAGCAGTGGCGCTTTCATTTTCAGTCAACAGGCATATTAGAGTGTACTGATGCTGCAAATGCTAGCGCTTTGTTGTTTGTCAACAGAAGCCAAAATGGAGAGTGCTTCCAGGTGAATTCTATAATACTGGGGGCTCATTATTAAGTGCCAAGGAAAAAATATAAATCAAGATAATTGTTAATCAGAATGTGAGCAACCAAAGCTGGAAAAAAAAAGCATAATTATTGAATTGTTTATAGAGTGGCTTGGAGCTAAACACTGTGTATTATTTCCAAGACAAACTGTCTTTTTTTTTTTTCTCAGGCGTAGTTTGAGACTGAACCTTGAAGCTCTCCAGATGATGTGATATTCTACCCAGGATGATTCAATGATCCCCCACATCCCCTGACACTTTATTTTTGGAATAGCACATCTTTAGTAAGAGCAGTCACAAGACTGAAAGACAAACAACTGAACTCATGAAACGCTGAGGGTGGATGAGGCTGTCAGTGAGCCTGTTTTCCTCTCTTAGAATCAAATGGAATTGAACAAAGGTTAGCTCTATGGGGCTTTATGGTAATGTGATATACGATGCTGCCATGGAATTTGCCAATGCATGTCTTAGCACTGTCTGACTCCAAGGAGGGAGTGAATGGTAATTATGCTGACCTCTGCCCCTCCCTCTCTTATTCTGCCCTCTGGGTAAAAAGCCTGAGGAGGTAATAAACAATAGATAGATTTGTCTTGTTTGTATTGCAGCTGCTGCACTCTTAATGACACACGAGATTGGTCTCTCTTTTGAAAATAATGCATGCCAAGATTTTCAGGTAGTTGTATTGCATTTTTAATTGGTTTGTGCAAGAATATCTCAATCAGATGTAAATGAACGGGAGCCCAACCGGAGAGTTACTGACTGTTATTAAGAATTTAGCAGGCTGGCGTGGAGTTGAAACACAAAATGAATTATTAGAAACCATAAAGGGCCCAAATGCAGAAGAGATGCAAACTAGAGAGAGGAGCTAAACCAACCACAAACCTGTTGATGAGGCCAGGCTGGGAGGCCGAAAAGCAGGGGGAAGATTTCATTTGCACAGTCTAACAGCGAGCCTTAGGGGAAAAATAGACTTTATTTTAGTAATATTTTATAAGTAACCATGGTACAGTAAACAATAGCAATGAATTATGTGCCAAATCTTAAGAAAAACAAGTAGAATCCATTTAAAATGATATCTGATACTGCAGTGAAACTCTTCAAATCTACAGTATGAAAACACAGCATTATCCCACTCCCCGATCTTCCATTTCAGTTGGCCGTTTCTCTTTCCACTCTCCTTTCTTCCCAATTCCTTCCTTTGGAAAGATGATATGAAGCATGAAGCAGAAATAGTGATCATACAGTAAAGGCATTTTCTCTAAATTATTTAGTAATGGTGCCTTTTTATAGACACGAGGCTTACCTATGGACCTTCCTAAAAGCTTGGTACTTAGCAGCAGTTTCAGAGTATATTTTTACAATGGATCATATTGCTGTAGTGCATGATATTTCTCTCTATCACTCACAATGGCGAAGCCCTTATGAAAAGGGAGCGCGTATCTTGATGTCTGCCATCCTGGAAATGGTGGCGGCATTGTTTGTTTGTCTACTTTGTTCCATACACCAATAAAAATACACTCAAAATGAAACCTCGGTGTAACGATGACCTTAAACGCAATGACACTCTTTCCCATAACATTGTCCTGTCCAATAGTCCAGAACTCCCCAAGAGGCTTTACAGCAAGTCTAGGAGGAACCAAATGAGAGAGAAATCGATTACTTCCCTCTCTCCACTGTCTCTGCCCTGGCTGAATTACTGAAACAAGATGCTGCACTTAGAGGAGTCTTTGGAGAGTCAGAGGGAGAGAGAAAGAGAGGTGGGTGAGAGAGAAACACTTTTAGGGACATGGGTGCCATTTAGACTAGGGCCATCTTCTCTCAGAAAGCCACTAAAAGCAGTGAATGATCTTCTTCCTGTCCCTAGCTGGGAGGCGGTTAGCCTCCTGTGGTTGGGTGAATACAGAGCATACACTTGAGTTTAAGGTCATAGCAAGATCATTGGAAAATAATATTAATTTCTAAAGTCCAAGCATGGAAATCACACACGTATGACTGCACCAGTTCATCCTTAACACAGTTATTGCGGTGTGTCCAAACGCATGAGGCCAGGCCACATGGACCCACTCTGACGTTGTTTTCACATGTACTAATGTCAAATGGGTGCTGTTTAACATCCACACCAGGTTTTATTATCTGAACTATGAAGATGGAAATGAATCCCGCTCGTTTGGTAGACAGAACGTGGTGCTTAAGGGACCCAATCCCTGTAAGTGCCATTAAGTGGAAATTGCCGTTCACATATTCCAGTGGTTTGATTAATTACACTCTCTCATGTGCTTTCATAAAGGCCCAATGAAATATGGGGAGCAAATTGCATTGTGTTCCTGTACCCTGTTATGTAAAAGCAGTTTAATTATTGACACATGTTTTGCCACCTGGCAGGGGAAAGGATGGTTGGACATGAATAGAAATCATACAATAGATATTATGGACGGATAGAGCTAGCACTCGAGATGCCATGTGTTTCGCTATCTGTAACTCAATTTATGTCCCCGTCTTCACCTCGCCTCAGGTACTTCTGCTGAATCAGAGCAAAGAGCAGGCGTGATCAGCTGGATATGTGTGTCACAGTTGCGAGGGGAGCATTGTGTGACAGGGACCGCACTTTAAAACCTGTTTAAACTTTGTGCGGCAGGACTGCTTGTTGAAAGGTCTCTTCTAATAAATATGTAGTTAAGGTGATATTTTGTGAAGGCTGCACAGCCTCTCTGGGGGATTAAAAGATCACTGATGGCTTTGTGTGATGTCTTAAGATAGCTCTTTTTTGATCAGAGTACAAGCTCAGACACTTTTTAGTTACTTGAGACACAGCTGCTTTGAACTCGAGGAAGAAGACAACAAGCAAATTTGCAGCTTTAACATACATGTCTTTATTCCCCTTTCTTTCTTTTTTCTTTGTTCCCTCTTCTTTCTTTTTTTTACCAAGAGCAGTGCCCTCTACTGCCACGGAGACTAAATAACATCAGTGTCAGGCCAGTGCTTCCCTTCTGTTGTAGCCAATAGTACTTAGACTCGACTCTATTCTGTATTCTACAGTGTATGTGGAGGTATTAGCTCATAAAACCCTCCTACTGTCATATGAACCCACTGCCGTCCCTGAGCTCTATATGAACAGCAGGGCTCTGATACTTAGTCCCAAGCTGTTTCTGTTTGCCCAAAACGATCAGGCCTGGCCTCGTGCTCTCTACCTGATCTAGTTGACTGGGCTGTGTAAGTTAGGTAGGCAGTCCCTGTCTCCATCCCCCTCCTCCCTCCCAATATGCACTTGGACCCGGGCTCAGGCTGCACCTTTTGTGTTCCACAGGGACAGGGGGGCCAGATGGAGGAATTTGATTAACCAGCAGTGGAGGACCAAATGTTCAATTGGATACAGAACCAGTTGGAAGGTGGGAGGGGGCGAGGGATGAGGCAGGGTAGAGGGAGAAATCTAAAATGGCTGGTCATGTGCGCCGGCCAACACTTTCCAAAGGGGAGCCCAAACAGACACTGAGGTGTAGTAATGCAGAAGCCCTTTTCCAAGTACCAGCTGGGCCTTTTAGGAGCCTCTATCCCCACAGCAGACACTCGGCAGCCTCCGAGCAGCTTGACTTTACCATATGTGGAACTTTTTTATGCTCCACCTGGTTTCCCCAGGGGACCTGTGCCGCTGGGACGCCGGAGGCAGGTGAATTGCTCTTAATGCAAGGCACTGAATCACTGGGCCAACAACATGAGGGAAGAGCCTAGGGAGAGGAAATGGATCTGCAGAAAGACTGGCGCGGACTGGCGCGACCTTGGAGCTAGTGCCCGCTGCGGAGCAGAAAAAGAGGCCGCGTGACGTGTCACTGTGCCTCCACTCACCATACACCTCCGCTTTAATAATATCCACACTTGTGCGTCTTACATAACATTATGTATCATTCCACTAAGTGCTTTTTTAAAATGGAACTTAATCCATTTGTAAAACCTTTCTCAGCTCCCATTTAGAGCCTCCGAGTTTCTCTCTTCCTCTCCCATTTCCCTTTTAGCAGCTACACTAAAGCTGTTTCATATAATAATCAATTGATATTGATTTTTGCAGTATTTGTTTAGTAAATGCAGAATGACTGTGTATACAGCATTTTTGTCACAATCCATTTTTTTTCTATGCTTCCTGTTCAAATGCTAATTAACTGAGTTACATCAGTGTTGTATTTCTGGATGGTGATACACTTTTTCCTCGTATAGTTTGAGTGCAGACGATCAGGACAGGTAGGTCAGATGAGGCAGACTTTGCCTGGACATCGGGGGTGTGGTCACTCTCCTGCCTGCACCTGTCTCACTGAGTCTGTGGCACGAAGCCAGAGGTCAGGGGTCACCACAGGGGGCTGTCAAGGTCAAAGGTTTATCACTCTCCGAGGGGTCCTGGAGCCATCACTCAGACCCAACAGTACACACGATCTGCCCAGTCGAGTTTTTTCTTCCCCCACTTTTTCTAATCCTTCCAAATGGCTCGGGCAAAACTCCTGACAGCAGCAAGAGAAACAAACTGTGGGGTGTGGAGCTCTAAGCCATCAGCTGGAGATTTCACTTTGAAAAGATTCCCTTTTACTCACTGCCCTTTCCACCAATCAGAGGGCCCGCCAGAGTCCAGGCACCCAGAGCAGCTGCCCTCTGACCCTGCCAGCAGTTGTTGGTTTATTTTGTTTGGGCATTTTAGAGAGGATGGGGCTGCTTTTGACAGGTCAGGCAGCAGGACTTGGATGAGGTCTTTAGCAAGCCAGAGAGGGAGAATTTCACAGCTCGAGAAAAGACTCAAGTTACCCCTAGCTGGTGTTGCAGTTCCAATATTACACTCATATTGCTGGAGAGGTTGCGGTATTCATTGAGACATGTGGAAAATGGCCCATTTTGGGGGTAAAAGAGGGGCCATTCATGCAAAGTCAATTCCATCAAGCAGACCGAAATTCCTCGATACCCCTGTTTATGCAGCTGTGCCCTCCGATCAAATTACACCAACCCTCTTGCAACACCCACGCCTCCTTTTACCCCTTCTGCCCGTCCTCACAAACCTCCTCTGAATGTGCCAAGAGCCTCAGATGGGTCTCCCACTCACCGGGGGAGGATGGGAGAGGTAAAAGAGACATGAGGGGGCACGTAACCCAGAGTTCCACCTACTCGCGGCAGTAATTGGGGCAAAGCCACGGTGCTTCCATGGGTCAGAGGAGGGGCCTGTCATGTGAGGGGCACGTAAGGGGCAGGCGAAGGAGGCACATCCCCAGAGAAGTACTAACCGTCATGCTGTAGCACCAACTCTGACAGACCGCAGGGAATGGACCCGCCGCATTGAGCCTGTCAGCTGTTCCAGCAGCGCAGAGCGATGGTGGAGCCCTCCACTGGGACTGTATTACTGAAGGCTTTTCTTCTCCGCCTCTGTTTTATTTTTTGGGTGAGGAGGGCAGGGTTTGCGAGTCTGTGTGCGAGAGGGGGGTGTTGAGGGGTATAATTGAGAGCACAGAGGGAGCTTCGTCTCTCCATCTTATGATTTGGAGGTGAAGACAAGCGCCCTCGGGGGCCCCCTGTCAGAGCTTTTGGGCGCGCTCAGTGCAGACTTCAATAAAAACACACAAAAAGAATTCCCCCACAAGGGCGCCTGGCTGAATTGCTGACGCCAATGTAAAAGATTCCGTTTTCTGTGAATCATTTAGTACGCGACCCTGAGCTCTCTACACAACGTGACAATAACAGGAAACCCCCCTCTGTCCTCCTCATTGCGAAAAAAAAAATGAAATTTGCAACGAATGGGGGAGAATTCTGAATTATATTCTTTCACACGTACAATTTCACACATCGATCACCCTCTGCCACTCCTCCATTTTTCCTCTTCCCCTCCCACCTCTCACTCCTCTTTTCTTTTCTCCCCTCACTGTATTCCCGTCATGACAAATGTCAAACACAGTCCGTTAGGAGGGTGTTTTTTTCTTTCTGGTAACCAAGAGCTTGCCAAGTCGAATGTGCGCTGGGACAAGACTGCTGCGGAAGCATCACATTGGAGCATCAGCATCAGATATTTCTGTGAAAGTAACAGAAATGTTTGAAGGTGTTGTCACAAGCTCACAGGTTCCTGCTGTTTGTGTGCACCAGAGGGAAATGGCGCCTTCTCACCCCTTTTGTCTCCACCCTGCCTATTGTTGTTTTTAAACTTATTTCTCTGTTTAGTTGTTATCACTTTTATTGTGGTTAAGAATCTCAGCATGGCTGTTTTTTGTGGGTTTTGACAGAGGGGGTCGGTGTTGTAGTCAGAGTTAAAATTAGAGGAGTTGCTTTTCTGTGCGACTTGGAGACATGTCATCTTCTAGAAGCGGTGGGGAGTCTGTCAGTCACAGCCACGGTGCGTTTTAATCATCGCTGTCCCACTTGGAGATGCGCTGACGGTTAGAGTGAGGGTTCCCTCCCCTGGACAATACCGGTATGCTAGAATCTCATACACTCTGATGTCAGACGTAGCAACCAGTTAAGAAATATGAGACATTTCCTCCTCAAGTTAATCCTACAAATTCAATGGGGGAATCAAGCGTTGTCTGGTGAATTTGAAGACATATCACAAGTGTGTTTGAAGGTTTTTGTGATCTTTCAAAAGATATGACAGCTGGAAGGAGATTGGCAACAAAATAGCAGGAGTTTGTCACTATAATAAGAGAATGAAGCTGATAGAATAATCAAAACCCAAGACATCTTAGAAGCTTAATGAGCGAGGGCTCCCCCCAAGCGAGCAATAATAATAGTGTTTTGTAATTCTATAGCCCTTTTAATAATACTCCAAGGAATTTAAATAGACATTTCTTTGTAAAGCAAAGTAGGTTAGACTGCAAATTATATTTTCCATAATGTAGCGGTGTTGACGGGAAAGTGTGTCTTTACAGTGGGGCGTTGAGAGAGAACGTACAATCCCAAAAGTCAGTAAACTGTGCGGCAGAGCCAGGCTGCAGATTCTGCTGTTAACCCCGTGCAGATTGGCCACTACACAACACCCATCCAGCTTGCTCTCCTTTAACCCCAGCCCTCGTCTGTGCATGCTCCCTGCAGACCTCTCCAGAGATGTGGCCTCTCATTTCTGAGAGCATCCTCTGACAGTCTTAATGGACAAGTAGTCTCTCTACAAGGCCAGGAGAGCTCTCGCTGAAAAGACCACTCTGAGAATGTCTGGGATAAGTACTGTGTTCTCCTCTATCGTCTCAGGTCCATCTAAGGTTGTGTTTATGGGCAGAAATTAAACGGAGCTGTAACACAGTCAACACGGAAGCAAGGAGAAGGGATTATTTCGGTGCTGTACTCACCTTAAGATAAAGAACAAAAGCTGTAGAATTGATCAGATCGGTCAAGAAATGTGTGGCAGCATCTGTAGTTGCTGAAAGAATAAAACAATGAGATAAACGAATAGTATAACTATATAAATATGATACATGTAAAAGTTGTGAAATCCAACTCTAAACCTTAACATCCTTTCTAATTACAGCTAAAGCGAGGAGATTAAAATTAAAGGCATTGAATGTTCACCAGAGTGACGTACACCACTAAATTGAGCTTTAAACAGAAGTACTTAGAAAAATATTCCTACAAGCCCCCAAGCAATTAGTCCAGCTGCCTGCCTTTGTCCACCTACCCATTGTGTTCTTTGTAAAAACCATTCTCTTATACCTCCACTTACTCCATCCTCTGAGACGCCATTGGAAATCCAGGGCTCGGAGTTGAACCCACAGTTGGTTTAAGTGTAATGAAATGTATGTCATGTCTCTGGCTCTCTCCCTCTGGCTTCCCCTCACCCCTGGCCCCCTGAAAGCACTGCCTTTGACAGGAAGGCCTCTGCGGCTTCTTCTGCAGTGATCTTTAGCCCCTTCAGGTCCCATTGACTATTTCAGGACGTCCCTGCGATTTGAGGGTGGACTCAACCGTTCACGCATGCTTCAGAGCATCGACTGAGGAGAGAAATAGACAGATAGATGGAGTGGAAGCCTCGTAGAACTAAAACAGCCCTCTGGGAAATCCTACCCTGATGCAGGGCCACATTAA